>CALGLS010000549.1 GCA_937959375.1 uncultured Saprospiraceae bacterium | reverse complement strand
CTCACCGCCACTCTACGAATTTACCTTAGAGACGGTAGAAGCAGAACCAGATATCGAACTACTTTATCACGATGACAATATTTATAACAAAGAGTTGGTAATGCCGGAGTTAGATTTTAAAACGTATTACGAGCACATGCATTTGGAGGATAAGCGTTTGATTAAGTATGTGCGGATGAAATACAAAGGGTAAAAGGGGGAGATTTTAGGTGATTACATTTGTAGGAAATTTCTATCTTCCGACTTTGTTCCAATGAAAGAAGTACACTTAAAAATTATTATTGATTTTTTCCAATAGGTACTTCGCATCTCTTTGCACCTGTTCCTCTAAAGAAATTTTATTTTCTTTCGCTTTCTTTCTTAATTGTGATAGCCATTTTTCATTGGCGTAAATTTTTTCTATTTGCTGTTCTAGAGGAGATTTAGGAACAGAGGGTTCAAGTAATTTAGAATAAAGGTTTTCAAAGCCCCAAGGAAAACGTTCTAAACTTGCATCAGTGGCTAGAAGAATAACGACATCACGTTTAAGAATTTCATCAAGTACATCTAGCTCTTTGACTTTACTCTTTCCATATATTGGAGGATATACAGTGTTGTAATAAAACCAAAAGTGTCCATTCTCAAAAACATTTCGAGTAAAACCAAACTTTTCTAACCCCCAATAATAGCTATCAGCTACGATTAAGGCGTTAAGTTTCGTTTTTCCATTCGAGTCATAACGAATTCTTGGGTATGGCATCGAATCTGTTTTTAAATCAAAAATCAAGTTCATTCCATTCTCCATATCCCGTTCTTTGGTCAAGGGAGGGTAATGCCAGACCAACTTGTCTGAAACAATTTCTGGCAAATCCACACCACGTACTTTTTCTATGTAATGAATTAAAGAATCTGCCACTAATAATTCAGCATACCGATTCCAGTGAATTCCAGTACGAGGAAATAAAGGATAGGGAGTAGTGCGCTTTATTTCTACAAACCATTTATTGAAATCTATATGGTTTACACCTTTTACTTTACTTCTCTTAGTGTAGTATTCGTAATTAGAAATCTTCTTTTCTACATGGTCATATTTTTTTGGAAAAAACTCTGGTAAGTAAGTTCCCTTTCCTGCTGCAAATACGACTAAAAGTGTTTTGTTCATTTGAGCGAGCGTATCTTGTAAGTTTTTTATCTTTTCCAGTTTATTGTCAATGCTAGTTTTGCCAATGAAGTTATTGCCCAAGTAAGAGTCTATATAGTGTTTTCCATATAAATACCCTTCTTTTCCTTCTATTACACCATTTGCATTTATTTTTCCAAAAGCAGAGTAGTCTATTTGATTGTGTAAGCGAACTAATTCTGAGTGAAAACCAATAGTGTCTTTTAAATATAGTTCTGTGTTTTTTTGAAAATCACCAGACCACCAATTCGACCATGAAAATTTAGGTTCTTTGTTTTTAGTAATCGCTCCAGAAAGTGCTTTGCTAGGAAGGAAAGACAATTCCTTCTGAAGAGATGGAATTAGAAGGATACCGATTATCCCAATAAAAAGAATTTTATGAAGTAATGTTTTTTTCATGATTCTTAAAATCGAAAATAAATAAAAGGATTAAACCCAGTGGTAATAATTGCGGCTAAGCTCAAAACATATAAGGTGCTACAAGTAAGAAACATGGTGACAAGCATTTTTTTGGAATAAAGATTTGAAAAGATATCCTTTTGCCAAGCTTCACCAACTCGTGGAATTAGACGGAAAAATGCAAAGAATAAGGCGACAAGTAAAATACTGTAAAACTTAACATCTCCATCAATCTCAAGGCTCGAAAAGTTAAACGAAAATAGTTTCTTATAAAAAATCATTGCATCACTAAACGTTTCTATTCTAAAGATCACCCAACCTAACATGGTGATGAAAAAGGTAAATAAGACTGCTGGGATCTTACCAATCTTTTTTAATACGGACAATAGAAACAAGCGATCAAGTATCAAAAATAAGCCATGGAAAGCTCCCCACAAAACAAAGTTCCATGAAGCACCATGCCATAAACCGGAGGCTAAAAATACCAACCAAAGGTTGGCATACAAGCGAGCTTTGGATTTAACTCGATTTCCTCCCAAGGGGATGTATAAGTAATCGCGCATCCAATCACCAAGTGTGATATGCCAGCGCCGCCAAAATTCAGAAATACTTTGAGAGGTATATGGATTGTCAAAATTTTCGGGAAAACGAAAACCGATCATACGCCCAATTCCAATGGCCATATCAGAGTAGCCAGAAAAATCAAAATAGATCTGAAGGGTATAAGCGAGTATGCCAATCCAGGCAGTTGTTGCATCAAGGGTGGCTAAATCTCCTCCCATCAAAATATCCGCTTTCGCCCCCATGACATTTGCAATCAATACTTTTTTCGACAAGCCGATTACAAAACGATAAAAACCTAAAATACGATCATTCCAAGTTTCCTGTCGTTCACTAATTTGATCTGCTATATGCTTAAATCGAACAATGGGTCCCGCAATCAATTGTGGAAACATCATGATGTACAGCATATAATCAGATACCTTTTTGAGCGGATCGTGTGCTTTTCGATACACATCGATAGAGTAGGTAAGTGTTTGAAAAGTATAAAAGGAAATGCCTATAGGGAGTAAAACCTCAGCCCATTGTATACTCGAAGAACCCAACAATAAATTAAGATTTTCAACAAAGAAATTCGCGTATTTGAAATAGGCTAGTAAACCTAGGTTTAGGATTATAGATGCTGCTAATAAGCGCTTTTTTATTGTTGGTTTACCACACTCATGCATTGCCTTTACTAAAAAGAAATCAACGTAAGTTGACCCCATTAGTATAAAAACAAATTTTGGTGCTCCCCAACTATAAAAAAGTACACTAAAGGCCAACACCGCATAATTCTTATATTTTGAGTCTATCAAAAAATAGACCACCAAAAACAAAGGCAGGAAGTAACATAAGAAGGTAATGCTGCTAAAAACCATGATGTGTTTAATGAGAACAACAATAATAAATGATAAACCTGTCTGATCGCCAGGTAATATCCAAGCCGTAAGAAATTATATTGTTAGTACCGTATCTACGAATTAATATGGAAACGTTCGCGGGCAACTTTTATATTTTATATTTCGCGGTTTGAAATTTTACATTTCAAAAATGCTTCCACCCCTGAGCCGTAATCGCATGCAAATTCCCACCCTTCGTATGCAACTTAATGCCATCTTCCTTCTTCACCATCTCACCCATAATATAAATGTCCGGTAAGTATTTCACCTTCTCAATATCATCTGGATTAATCGTAAATAACAATTCATAATCTTCGCCACCACTCAAAGCACAAGTAATTGGGTCCATCTTAAAATCAAGGGCTTTCAACTCCGCATCGGGATGAATCGGCACACCACTTTCTTCTACAAAAGCACCCAAGTTAGATTGCTTACAAAGATGGAATATCTCTGAAGCCAAACCATCTGAAATGTCAATCATAGAAGTTGGAATCAATTTATTTTGTTCAAACATTTGAATGGCATCACGACGAGCTTCAGGTTTTAGTTGACGACCTACGAGGTAAGTCTGTCCATCCAATTCAGGTTGTATGCCAGGGTTTGAAAGATAGATTTGCTTCTCACGTTCCAAGATTTGGAGGCCAAGATAGGCAGCTCCGAGATCACCCGTTACACAAAGTAAGTCACCAAGTTTTGCGGTGTTTCGATAAACAATCTTATCTGGATGAGCAGCTCCAATTGCAGTAACCGAAATAATCAAACCTTTTGGTGAAGAGGTCATATCGCCACCAACTAAATCTACATTATAAAATGCACAGGCTTTGTGAATCCCTTTGTACAACTCGTCCATTGCTTCCACCGAAAACCGATTGGAAATCGCGATAGAAACAGTAATTTGTTTTGGTGTTGCATTCATCGCATAGATGTCAGATAGGTTGACAACAACAGCTTTGTATCCCAAATGCATCAATGGCGTGTACATCATGTCAAAATGAATGCCTTCTACCAACATATCCGTGGAGACAACTGTCGCTAAATCACCATAATCAATTACAGCCGCATCGTCACCAATACCTTTTTTGGTAGAAGGATGATTGATTGGGAAGTTTTTTGTTAGGTGGTCGATGAGTCCGAACTCTCCAAGGTCATTTACGTCTGTCTTACTTTCGAATTGATTTTCCATTTTTATAAAGTGCTTTGTGCAGAATGCTAGTGTAATTTATTTTGGTTTAAAGAGATGTTTGTTTTGGCAACGTTTATTAAACTTTTAAAATTTAGTAAACGTCTGTTTGTATTAAGCTTCAGTTTCTAACTTCGCTGCTTTAGCAAAGAACTGCCAAAGTGAGTCCTCAGGAATTGGAGCCACAACTGTTTCTACTTCCCCAGAAATAGGATGTTTGAATTGTACCTTCCAAGCATGTAAGTGAATTGATCGATCTTGATTACCTCTTTTGAAACCGTATTTTGCATCACCTTTTATTGGAGATCCAATCGCTGCCAATTGCGCGCGAATTTGATGATGTCTGCCAGAGTGTAAATCGATTTCTAACATGTGATAGTTGTCACTACTTGCAATTAGTTTGTAACTCAGTTCTGCTTTTTTGCTGTGGGCAATTTCTTTGTCGTAAGCAACAGAACGATTTTGTTTTTGATTCTTTAGCAGAAAATGGGTTAAGGTATCCGCATCTTTTTCAGGTTTGTTTTTTACAATTGCTAAGTAACTTTTCTGAATACTTCGTTCTTGAAATTGCAAATTAAGTGAAGCTAAAGCAACGGGTGTTTTTGCAAACAAAACAATGCCACTCGCGGGTCTATCAATTCGGTGAACTACGTTGATACTCTTTTTTGCGAAAGCCTTCACTATATTCAATAGATTTTGATCGCCTGTTTTATCCGATTGCACAGGTAGCCCTGCCGGTTTGTTGTAGGCAATAATTTGATTGTTTTTGTAGAGTATGCGAGATCCGATAGTTTCTTCGTGCATGTTGTTGTTTGTTGTTATATAATTTCTGAGTTAACGGTTTTTGAACGCAGAGGCGCGGAGGCGCAGAGTTACCCGCGGTCGTGATGGTACGAAGGAGGCGCTGAGGTATTTTGCTTTCGCAAATATTATAAACGTAAAATGATACCGAGTTCAATTTTTTTGCTTTAGCAAAAAAAAGCTCAGCGCCTCCTACGTACCTCTACGGTATAGTACACTCCGCGCCTCTGCGCCTCCGCGTTCAAACCAAGTTCAGACCGCGTTCAAAAAAACTCATTCTACTTCCTCATAATCAATAAACTCATCCTCATCAGCCGGCATATCATCTAAAATTTCTTGTTTAGATTGAGGAAGAGGAGTAGGAGCTATCATACGATAAAAGACATAGACTAAGACTCCAATGAATAAAATTTTAAACATCTTTCAATATTGATTGATTCTGCTGCAAAGTTAAAACATTAAAGGGAGGGGGCGAATTAATTAGCAAGCTCAATTTCAATGTCTTGCCTCGGATAAAGCCACTTTGTTGCTAATTTTAAGACTTAGAAGCGGATTTAGAGTGAAATTGCCCTGAATGTTACCTTTGTAATTGATTTTGAACTCCCTAAATTCCGCCCTAATCCGACAATATTTTATTACATTTGCTGTTTATATTGAAACTAAGTACGAAATTAGTCGTACTTTAAGTGTTTAACTACACATCAAAATAATATCAAATACTTAAATTTCCCCTAAAACACTGGTTTTCAGAGGAAAAACAAATAAATCAAGCATCAAATGATTTCCAACAAAAAATTATACAATTTAGCTGGATGGACCGTATTCGGTATCGCCTTGGTAGTCTTTTTTCTTTCGGCGGAACGAACGGGTAGTTTGTGGGATTGTGGTGAGTTTATCACCGGAGCACATAAACTTCAAGTAGTTCACCCTCCTGGAGCGCCTTTATTCATCCTGATCGGCCGTATGTTTACACTGGTAGCTGAAATTTTTTCGAGCAACCCAGAGGACATCGCCTTCTCAGTCAACATGCTTTCCGGGGTTTGTACTGCTTTGGCAGCAATGATGGTTTGCTGGATTACAATGCTTTTAGGAAAGTTGGCACTGGTAGGAAGAGATGGTGAAACAGATGACAGCCAAAACATCGCATTAGCTGGTTCTGGTGTGGTTGCTGGATTGTGTACCGCTTTCGCAACTTCTATTTGGTTTTCAGCAGTGGAAGGCGAGGTATATGCCATGTCTACTTTTTTTACAACGCTGGTAACTTGGGCTATGGTCAAATGGTACACACTACCAGATACACCAAAAAACGATAAATGGATTTTCTTCGCCGTTTACGCAGCAGGACTTTCTATCGGAGTTCACTTACTTAGTTTATTGACTTTCCCAGCACTTGCATTACTATACTATTTCAAAAAATACAAAGAACGTAACTTAGGAGGAATGGCCATTGCGACATTCGCTGGTTTGGCTTTTATGGTTTATGTTCAGAAAGTTGTCATTGTAGGAATTCCATTGATTTGGTCAAAATTTGAATTGTTAATGGTCAACGGAATGGGCTTACCATTTCATAGTGGAATCATACCAACAGTGCTATTACTTGGAGGTTTACTTTTTGCAGGATTGAAGTATGCACATAAAACGAGAAACCCACTTATTCAATCTTTGATAGTTGCAGCTGGTTTGGTAATGGTTGGTTTTTCAACGATTGGAGTTGTTGTTATTCGTGCGAATGCGAACACGCCAATCAATATGAACAATCCTTCGGATGCTTTCCGTTTGATTCCTTATATAAATCGTGAGCAATATGGAGAAAGACCATTGTTGAAAGGTCCTCACTTCAATGTTGACCGTCGCTATCTTTCTACTGATGTAACACCACGTTATGGTAAATTAGGAGATAGATATGAACATGTAGAACAAAAGATTTCACAAGAATGGGATAGTTCACAAGAATCACTTTTCCCTCGGATGGGGCATATGGATCCCAATCGGCGAAAATTATATTACAATTGGATGGGGCGAAATTCCGGTAATCCGACCATGGGAGATAATCTCTATTATTTCTTCCGCTATCAGGTCGGTTGGATGTATTGGAGATATTTTATGTGGAATTTTGCCGGAAGGCAAAACGGCGAACAAGGTTTCAATCCCGCCAATGTGAAAAGTGGAAACTGGATTTCGGGAATACCCTTTGTAGATAATATGCGGCTTTACAATCAAAGTAATCTGCCCGAATCAATGAAAAATCATGAAGGCCGAAATCGCTATTTCTTCCTGCCGCTCATATTTGGTTTGCTGGGAGTCTTCTTCCATTTTAAACGGCGACCCAACGATTTCTTAGCTATACTAGCACTGTTTTTCCTTACGGGAATTGGTATCATAATATATTCCAACCAGCCTCCAAATGAACCCCGTGAAAGGGATTACGTACTGGCAGGTTCCATCTTTACATTCTGTATTTGGATTGGAATGGGCGTATTGGCGCTAATGACTATTTTGAAAGATCGAGCTAAATTAAATGGTAAAACGGCAGGAACTATTGCAGTTGCTTTGGCATTATCTGCACCGCTAATTATGGGTTTCCAAAACTTTGATGACCACAGTCGTAGACATCACAAAGGATCAAGAGACTATGCTTCGAACTTCCTGAATTCTTGTGCAGAAAACGCCATCATATTTACTTATGGTGATAATGATACTTATCCACTTTGGTATGCTCAAGAGATTGAAGGAATACGAACGGACGTAAGGGTAGTCAATCTTTCATTGATTGCAGTAGACTGGTACATTGATCAGCTGCGGCGAAAAGTCAATGACTCTCCTGCGATTAAGATGAGTATTCCTGCGGAAAAAATGTACGGTAAAAAACGAACACAAATTCCGTTCGATCCACGAAACGCGTATGGTGATAAACCATTGCCACTTAATTTTGCATTAAAGCACGTTGGTGAAGAACATCCAATTCCATTGCAAAATGGAAGCTCATTGGATTCGGACTTCCCTTCTCGTAATGTATTTATTGAAGTGGATAAACAGAAAGCGATTGCCAACGGAATTGTACGACCAGAAGATGCCAATCAAATGGTGGACCGTATCGATTTTACAATAGCGAACAAAGGCGAGACATTCATTTTTAAAGGAGATGTTGCCTTGTTGGATATCATTAGTTCAAATGCATTTGATAGACCGGTTTACTTCGCAGTAACTTGTCGCCCTGAATCATTGCATGGTTTAGATCAATATTTTGAATTAGAAGGTCTGGCTTTGAGATTTGTACCAATCAAAACACCACCAACAAGAGAGAGTGGGGCATACGGGATGGTTGGAAAAGGTCGAGTTGATATTGAAACGTTCTATAACAACTTAATGAATAAATTTGCTTGGGGTAATTTCGATAAGCAAAAACTATTTGTTGACCGCAGTTATGGGCCAAGTGTTCAAACGATTAAAGTCGCTATCATGAGAGCAGCCGATGAGGCGCTACGAACCGGTGAGAAAGAAAAAGCGATAGGAATGGTTGATAAATATTTTGAAGCTTTCCCGCACATGAATTTCCCTTTTGATGGAAACATCATGATCTTTATTCGAATATATATGACAGCAGGTGAGTTTGAAAAAGCTAAACCACATGTTCGTCAACTCGCAGAAGAGGCAGCAGATCAACTGCGTTTTATGATGGAAGATCTGACACCACAACAGTTGGAATCTGGTTTTAGAGATGACTTCGTCAACTTCCAGCGAGTAAGAGGAGATGTTTTAAATGTCGTGAAGTCAATGCAAGATCCTGCATTCGAACAAGAAATAAATACGCTACTTGCACCATACGGTCTTGAAGGAACAGAGACAAGACCTCCAGGGCAATAAAATCATAATTAAAAGGTCGTCTGTTTGCATGCTGCAATCGGGCGACCTTTTTTTATTTTAGAGACTATTAGATAAGGTTTAAAGGTAGTAAGGAGTGAAGGTTTGAAGGATACGCAAGATGCGGAGCCGCCGATCGCGTATCCTTCAAACCTTAATACACTCACTCCTTCAAACCTTGAAATAACTCAATTACAATTCATAATAAACCTGACTTATGTCAAAAAGAACCATAGCCATAGGAGGAGACCATGCTGGTTTTCTTTACAAAGAAAACATTAAAAGCCTTTTAGAAAAAGAAGGATTTGCTGTTATTGATACAGGAACTGATTCACTCGATTCAGTTGATTACCCAGACTATATTCATCCGCTTGCAGAAGCAATTGGAGCGGGTAAGGCTGAGTTAGGCATCATCATTTGCGGAAGCGGTAATGGTGTTGCGATGACGGCAAATAAACATCAGCACATAAGAGCTGCCATAGCTTGGAATCAAGAAATTGCTTCTCTTGCGCGTCAGCATAATAATGCCAATGTATTATCTATTCCTGCTCGATTCGTGAGTCAACGATTAGCGCGCATGATGGTACGTACTTTTTTAAATACAGCATTCGAAGGTGGTCGTCATGGTCGTCGTGTGGATAAGATAGCTGTTAGCTGCTAGGGCAGCGTTGGGAGTTGGGTGTTGGAGGTGGGAAGTATACACGATCGCGGGCTCCGCGTATTTTGAAAAACTTCCCACCTCCAACTCCCAACTTCCCACTCCTCACCACCAATATTCTCCTAAGTTAAATCGTTTTAACAATATGAAAAAATTACTACTCAGTTTATCATTCCTACTCGCCTTCAGCGCGATTGCTTATGCACAACCAACCGATGCCGCTCGTATGACACGAGAGTATCGCGAAAAAATGAAGGA
>CALGLS010000548.1 GCA_937959375.1 uncultured Saprospiraceae bacterium | reverse complement strand
AGACGGAATTTGCCTAGTCAGCAGCTACTGTGTATACTTAAGTCGTGACTCAACAAACGGGGGATCGCACCTAAAGGCGCTTTTCGTACTCGCTATTTTGCTACTCACTAAACTCTTTTTTGTAATTACTTAGGTGGAGCACATTAAATCGAGTAAAAGCGCCTTTAGGTGCGAAATGTTTGTAATACTACTAAACGGAGATTTATTCAAGCGCCTTTAGGTGCGACACCGTCACTTGTTCCATTTTACTTGATGTAGTATCTTTTTAGTAGGAAAACCTTATAATAGAATTCAACAAATCATGTCATGACTTGTGTATACACGGTAGCTAGTCAGCAGACAGGGTTTCCCGCGACCGCAATCACGTTAGAAGAAAAACTTCCGTCTTCGGACTTCCCTCTTCCGTCTCCCCCTTACAGTTGCAAAAAATAAACATCCTCCTTATTTCGCTGAATGCTTTTCGCAAAGAAAGCCCGAAAGGGTTCGTTCAACTCCAATAAATCAAAGCTAGAACATGATTTCGGTAACCCAGAGAAAACTAAGGAATAAGCTCGTTGCTTTCCTTTTGGAATGATTGACCATTCAGGAGCGATAGAAATATTGTCTGCATAAATCAAATCGCTTTGGTGATTAGAATCCAGGTCAAATAAGAAAGTCGTTTTTTGAATTCTTGCCTGCATGGCAGAGTAGACAGTTGCTTTGGTGCAGCAGTGAATAATGACCTGTCCTTCTTCTTGCGTCAGCGAGTGAAGTTGATTTAGCAAATAAGGATCGATTGCTACAGACGGATTTTTAATGATGCCAGGTTGCATGATTATATTGGAATTTTCTAGGCTAATAAATTGGAAGACGAAATGGTAACAACGAGAAAGGAAAAATAATTCGCCAATAGCTAAAAAAATTAACCAGACCAATTAAGGGCTAATAACCAACTGCTAAAAGTAACAAGGTGCGTCTATCAAATAGAAAAGAGAAAAGGGAAGTAGAGAAGGTACAGCAAATAGATAAAGATTACTTCTTTTTGCAATTACCAGGGCAACGTTTACAACGCTTACCTTTTTTAAATTTCTTACAACACTTCTTCTTTAGCTTCTTTCCCTGAACGATAGGTAAAGCAAAAGGCAGAATAATCTGGTGAAGCCCCGGATTGAAATTCTTTTTGTCAGTTAGCATTGGACTGGTTTAAAAAGGTAATTATTAAGATTTAGTCTAAATAAATTTACTGGCGCAAATATATGTGAAGCTCATCAAATAGCCAAGCCATTTTAAAGCTAAGAAATGTTAAATTTGAGAGCAATCAGCTTTTGAATGATAGCATAGGAGGGGAGGATTGGACGAGATCAGCAAAATATGTGGGTTTTAAACAAGAAAAATGGCAACTTTTAAAGGGAAAACAAGCATTTATCCTAAAAAAGTCGTTTCTTTGTGGGCTCAAAATAAAAATATTAAAACTTCACTATATGCTTATTATTGAAAGAAAAGACGAAGAAACTATCGACAGAGCTCTTAAACGTTACAAGAACAAACACCGTAAAGTAGGTGTAGTTACTGAATTACGTAGAAGAAAGCACTTCACTAAGCCATCTGTAACAAGAAGAGCTGAAGTACTTAAGGCTGTGTACAAGAAGAAAAAGTTCGGCAACGACGCACTTTAATTCTTCTGGCTTACCCCTAGGTTAGCCTTAAATTCGAATAAAAACTGCTACTGTTTGAAGTATAATTGCTTCAAACAGTAGCTTTTTTATTTGCCCTAACTCATAAGAATATCTTTTCGACAGATGAGTTATCCACACTTTTATCCACTTTTCCACGGTTATGCACACTTTTTTGTTGGTAACTTAATTCTAAAAGCAGTTTTTAGTCCGCTGAAATTGAGTTATCCACAGAATTAACCGATTTTCCACAGTTATCCACACTTTTTTGTTGGTAACCGGAGGGAATTGGAATGTGAATTAGAATGGGAGTAGGAATGCCCACTAAAGTAAAGCTACGATCGTGTGAAAATTGAAATTGAAATTGAGTTTGAACTTGAGCATGAGTTTAAAACTTCCAAAAAGAAAATTCCCCACACCCCAGTATCATATTCGAGTGAAAACTGCCATTGCCACTCTAACTTTGACTGCCACTTCACTTCTTACAGCCTCACAAAGTAAACATCCTGATTATTCCGACTAATATTCTTAGCAGAAAATCGTCCCGGCAAAGAAATCACTTCTTCCAAGTCAAAAGTAGAACAACTCTTAGGTAGGCCAGAAAAGATAAGGGAGTAAATAGCCGTCGTTCCAGAAGGAACCAGCTGCCACATCGGAGCCATGGTGATTTTCTCAACGTGTACCAGCTCACTACGATGATCTGAATTATGATCAAACAAATAAGTCGTTGGCCAAATCCGAATATAATAATCCATAGTAGCTGCCGCTGAACTAATGCAATGTACCACCACTTGCCCTTCGTTTTGAACGAGCGAATTCAACTCACTGAGCAGGTCAGGAGCTATATCAACTTTTGGTTTGGTAATAATGGTACTCATGGTCTGATAACTTTTAATGAAAGGTATCTACAAATTTACGAGATTTTTTTCTTTTGGATGTACTTTTTACTGCAAACGCAAAATCTTAATCTCCACCCGCTGATTCTTGGCCCGCCCCTCCTTGTGATTATTCGAGTACTTCGGCTTGCGTTTTCCGTATCCTTTATAAACGACACGATCAGAGGCAATGCCCTTCGCAACAATAAAGTCAGCAACAGACTTAGCACGTGCAGTTGACAGTCGATCACAAAATTCTGGTTTCGGAACATTGTTCGTGTGCCCGCCAACTTCAATCACAACCGTCTGATTCTGTTGCAAGAATAAAGCAATCTCATTTAAGGTCGGATAAGAAGAAGCCAATACCTCAGTACTATCTGCTTCAAAAGCAATTCGAGATACTTGCAAAATTTGTCCATTACTCAAACGACCTGCCGTCAATTCGGGAATCAATTGTTGAAGTGTTTCAAAATCAACAGAAGCTTTACAACCATTTGCATCACTTACGGTAACACTGTGTTTAGCAATAGCTAACTTCTTAGCGCGTTCAGCAGATTCTCCATTATCCCAAGCATAAGTGTAAGGAGCGTTGCCACCTGTAACAGTCAAGCTCGCTCTACCATCTTTCGCATCGGCTCTACTTGCAGGTGAATTTTTAGCGATGGCAACCGTCAATTGTTTCGGTTCTTTAATCGTTATTTTTTTAGTAGCGGTGTTGTCAGCGGCATCTGTAACCGTAAGTTGATATGCACCAGCTGCAACTTGATTTCCTTTTTCTCCTTTGATACTTGTATCACTCCATGCGTATTTGAAAGGTGGCTTACCACCATTCACGATAACTTCAAAAGCAGCTGATTTATCCCCAGCACATTTGATTTCCTGAGTCTGTCGGATGTCGGCATTCATGGCCAAAATATTTTCCGTCATCTTGACTTCTGCCGAAACAGTACAACCGTTTTTGTCAGTAATTACTACGCTGTGCGTTCCTGCGTTTAGTTTAGAAGCAGTTGCGGTTGTTTCACTATTTTTCCACTTGTAAGTGTACTTGCCAGTTCCTCCATCAGCTTTTACAAAAGCTTTACCATCAGCGTTGTTGGTAGAAGCAGAAGATTTGACTTCTATAGAAGCAGTTAGCGTTTTTGGTTCTTTTACAGAAATAGTAGCTGTTGCTGCCGTGCCTTCTACATCGGTAACTGTAAGTTGGTAATCACCAGCAGGAAGTCCGTTTGTATATTCAGCAGTACCTGCCTCATTGCTCCATTGATATTTATATGGCGGTTTTCCACCACTAACATCTGCTTTTAATTTAGCTGTATTATCGCCAGTACATTTGATTTTTCCCTCAGCGATTACATCTACCTTTAGCGGAAGAATGTCTTCTGTGATGTCAAATTTATGAGTAGCAGTACAGCCATTTTCATCGGTTGCAACCACACTTCTGGCACCAGCAGGTAGTTTACTAGCGACCTCAGATGATTCACCGTGATCCCATTTGTAAGTGTATTTTCCAGTTCCGCCAGTTCCTTTTGCAACAGCTTTACCATCTGCATTATTGGTTGTAGCTGGTGATTTTACCTTTACAGAAACCGTTAATTGACTCGGCTCGTCCAATGTGATATCAGAAGTAGCGGTACTTCCATTTGCATCAGTTACTGTGATTTGATATTTGCCAGCAGGTAAACCAGCTGCTTTTTTACTAGTGCCATTTGCGCCACCCCACTTGTACGTGTAAGGGCCTTGACCACCGCTGGCGGTAGCTTCTATTGCTCCAGAGGTTGTTCCGTGGCAATTGATTGGGATACTTTGTTCAAGGCTAACAGAAAGTTCAGCTAGTTTTTCTGTGATGTTGACTGTCGCAGTTGTACTGCAACTTCCTTTGTCGGTAATGGTCACCACATGGTCACCTCCTGTTAGTTTAGTGGCCGTTTTTTTCGTTTCACCATTATCCCATAGAAATGTAAAATTGTTGTTGCCACCGCTGATTTTTATTTCGGCATGACCGTCTTTACCGCCACCTAAACTGGCTTCTTTTGTCATACTAACAGAAACGCTTAGTCTCGGATCGTTGATTGTTTTATTAGCTTTTGCTGTTTTACCACTTTTGTCTGTTACGGTAACAGCGTAAGTTCCAGGGCCAAGTCCTTTTGGATTTTCGCCTTCAAGGCCATTGTCCCATTCGTAGGTATAAGGTGGTTCACCACCAGTTGCACGAACCTGTAAAGAAGCATCTTTTGCATTCGCTTCGCAAGCCAATAAATCTTTGATGACAACGGTCGCATTCAAACTAGATGAACGACCAATAAAGTAAACACCTTTGTCTTTGGTGCCCACCCAAGCGGCATCGTCACCATCAATGGTAATGCACATAACATCCTGACTTGTAAATTCTTCTGCCGGTCCGAATAGGTCATAATATTCCGTTTCCAAATTGTAACGAGTCACCACCTCAGAAGCAATCCACAAGCGCCCTTCACTATCAAAATCAATGTCGACTAATACACCTTCTGTTTTTCTTTCGTCGATTTCCATTTCGTAGAAGTCGCCTTTTTTATCTACTTCCAGTACTTCACCATCTGCAATGACCCAAAGTTTATTGTTGTAGTTGGCAATAGCAGTTACGTCAAAACCTTTGCTGTACAAAGATTCCTTGCTTCCTTTTTTTGCAAAAAG
>CALGLS010000547.1 GCA_937959375.1 uncultured Saprospiraceae bacterium | reverse complement strand
CTTGCTTATAAAAAGAAGTTGGCTTCTGAAGTTGCTAAGAAATATAAGCGATTAGAGCAAGAAGGTTACGAAGATTATAAAAAATAAACTTAGCTATTCTTCTTCCTAAGGTGATTGAACACTTTTCTTGTGAAACGTATTCTTTTATTTTGAATCACAAAGAAAAAAAGGGCCTTTCAGACTGGCGTCTTCTCGCCAGACGGGAACAAAAGTTTTAACGCAATTCACTTTAGTCTTAATACGGTCGCGAGCTTTTGTTTTCTTTTGGTCCTTTTGTGGTTAAAAAAAGCGGTAGAAAGAAAGTATAATTATTTTGTTCAAAGGCGAAAGTAATACTCAATAGTTTTAAGGCCACTAAACGTTTAAAGAATTTTGAAATAAATTAGTAGTTAAAAGTCTGTTGTTGGTCTATCAAGTAAATTAAAACTACTTCGTTTCTACGCCAATTCTCACTTTTTCAATATATTTGGATTCCTCTCTAGTATATAAATCAATTTGCACTTAGCAAGGCCTACTTTACTGTGTATTTAACACTGCACTTATTTACTACTCCTAAATCAAAACAGCCTATTATGAAAAAGAAACTCTTAACCTTTATCTTTTTTCTTGGAACTATTTCATTTTGTTTAGCACAAGGTGATGCTCCTTTATGGATGCGCTATCCAGCTATTTCTCCGGATGGTTCCAAAATCGTTTTTAGTTACAAAGGTGACTTATATAAAGTTGCAGCAGCAGGTGGCGCGGCCACTCCTTTGACCTTACATAATGCACATGACTATCATCCAGTTTGGTCGCATGATGGTCAATCCATTGCCTTTGCTTCTGACCGTTATGGTAACAATGATGTTTACGTCATGCCAGCAAAAGGTGGTACCGCAACTCGTCTTACGTTTCACTCTTCTAGAGACATACCATCTGACTTTACTCCTGACAATCAGCATGTTATCTTTCACTCAAGTCGAACAGACGCGGCTACAAATCAGCAATACCCTTCTGGTGTTTTGTCTGAGTTATACAAAATTCCTGTCAAAGGTGGCATGGCAAAACAGATTTTGACGACACCAGCAATTGATGCAAAATACAGCAAAGATGGCAAGCAATTAATCTTTCATGATCGCAAAGGATATGAAGATAGCTTTCGCAAACACCACACTTCTTCAGTAACTAGAGATGTATGGAAATATGACTTTGCAACAGAAAAATATACCCAACTTAGTAGTTTCATAGGTGAAGATCGCAACCCTGTTTACACCAGTGATCAAAAAAGCATTTATTATTTGAGTGAAGAAAAAGGTTCATTCAATGTTTTTAAAATGGATATCGATAATCCTACAAAAACGACGCAGTTAACGACATTTGAAAAGCACCCGATTCGCTATTTAAGTTCATCAAAAGATGGCTTACTTTGTTTCCATTACAATGGAGAAATCTATACCATGAAAGAAGGGGCTAGCCCACAAAAAGTGGCCATCCAAATTGTAGCAGATGCCAGATACAATGAAGAACAAATTGTAAGTGTCAAAAATGCGCAAGAGTTGGCTTTATCGCCAAATGGAAAAGAAGTTGCGTTTACACATCGAGGTGAAGTGTTCGTTTCTTCTGTAAAAGGTGGAGCCACAAAACGTATTACCAATACACCAGAACAAGAACGTTCGATCAGTTTTAGTCCTGACGGAAAATCAATTTTGTATGCTTCTGAACGTAACGGTAGTTGGAATATTTATCAAAGTTCGTTGTCACGAGAATCCGAAAAATACTTTGCACATGCAACTGTAATTAAAGAGGAAGTAATTGTGGCAACTGACAAAGAAACCTTCCAACCCTCCTACTCTCCTAACGGTAAAGAAGTCGCCTACTTAGAAGAAAGAACTACCCTAAAGGTTATCAACCTTGAAAGTAAAAAGAGTCGCTTAATCATGAGTGGTGATAAAAATTACTCTTACACAGATGGCGATCAATCTTATGCATGGTCTCCTGACAGCAAATGGTTTACCGTTCAATTCAATCAAGAAAACCAGTGGATTCCACAAGTCGGTATAGTGAATGCACATGATGGGAAAGAACCAATCAACTTAACTCAAAGTGGTTACAACAGTTACTCTCCACGTTTTATGATGGATGGCAAAATGATCATGTGGTTTTCAGATCGAGACGGCATGAAGAACGATGCAAGTTGGGGTGGAGAATCCGATGCTTACGGTATATTCCTAACGCAAGAAGCATTTGACAAATACCGATTGGACAAAGAAGATTATGAATTGTTAACGGAAGTCGAAAAAGAGGAAAAGGATAAAGAGAAGAAAGACGAAAAAAAGGAAGACAAAAAAGAAAAGGAAAAAGACGGAAAGGATAAAGAGGAGAAGGAAGTTGACCCAATCGTAATTGAGCTCGATGGTATTGAAGATCGTAAAGTTCGTCTAACGATTCACTCCTCTAGATTATCAGAGGGGATTTTGTCGAAAGACGGTCAAAACCTATACTACCTTGCTCGCTTTGAGAAAGGAACTGATCTTTGGAAAACTGATTTGCGGACACGCGAAACCAAGCTCCTTTCTAAAATGGGTGCCAACGGGGTAAGAAATCTAATACTCGACAAAGAAGGAAAAAATCTTTTCGTTTTGGCAAACGGCAAGATCTCTAAAATCGATGTAGAATCCGGAAGCAAAAAAGGTGTGAGCTACGATGCTGAAATGGTACTCAACGAAAATAAAGAACGCGAATACATCTTCGAACACATCTGGCGACAAGTTGAAAAGAAATTCTATAAAGTTGACTTGCATGAAGTAGATTGGGATTTTTACAAAAAAGAATACGCTCGTTTTATTCCACACATCAACAATAACAATGATTTTTCAGAAATGCTAAGTGAAATGTTGGGTGAACTAAATGCATCACATACAGGTGCCTTCGCTCGTTCTAACAATCCAAAAGGCGATCGTACCGCTTGCCTCGGTTTGTTCTACGATGAGTCACACAATGGGAATGGTTTAAAAATATTAGAAGTCATGGACAAGGGGCCACTTGATAAAAAGAAGTCAGAAGTATCCGCTGGAGTTATCATCGAAAAAATTGACGGAGAAGCCATTACTCCCGACATGAATTTTTATCGTTTACTCAATCGAAAAGTTGACAAAAATACCTTGTTGGCATTACACGACCCTGCCACTGGCAAGCGTTGGGAAGAAACCGTAAAACCAATTTCGCAAGGCTACGAAAACGAACTACGCTACCAACGCTGGGTCAAAAACTGTCGCAAGATGGTAGATGAATTATCCGGAGGAAAAGTAGGCTACGTTCACGTTCGAAATATGAACGACCGTAGTTACCGAACCGTATATGAAGAGGTACTTGGAAAGAACCACGGTAAAGATGCACTCATCGTAGACACACGATTTAATGGTGGTGGTTGGTTACATGATGATTTGGCAACTTTCCTTAGTGGTAAGCAATACATGACCTTCATGCCTCGTGGGCAAAAACTAGGTAATGAACCACAATTCAAATGGACAAAAGCATCGCTAGTTGTGATGTCAGAAAGTAACTATTCTGATGCGCACATGTTCCCTTACACCTATCGTGCATTGGGTATCGGTAAGCTACTTGGAATGCCTGTTCCTGGAACGGGTACTGCCGTTTGGTGGGAACGTTTGCAAAATGGAATGACCTTCGGAATCCCACAAGTGGGAATGGTTGGCGAAGATGGTAAATACCTGGAAAACAGCCAGTTAGAACCAGACTACAAGGTTCCGAATGATCCTGGAAAGGTTAGTAAAGGAATTGATCAGCAGTTGGAAGAAGCGGTGAAGGTTTTACTTAAGACGGTGGTGCCATAATGAGACCGCTACGCTGTCAGATCGCTGCGCTTGCCTTTGGCAATGCTTGCTGTGAGATCGTTCGGCCTCGGTGAGGCCTTTCTGAGAGATCGCTGCGCTGAGGGACTTCCTTCTAACGTGGCTCCGCATGGGGTATTCGCGTCAGACGAGCAGTCTCTCAGCGAAGCGGTCTCTCAATGAGGCCTCACCGAGGCCGAATGATCCCTCAGCCAATTTGCCACCGGCAAATGCAGCGATCTCTCAGCGAAGCGATCTCTTTGCGCAGCGATCTCACCCTCCATCATTTAGCAATTTCAATCCGAGCCTTCTTCCCCTTTATCTTTTGGTTGCCCACCAACCTGATGGTCTCATGTATTTTTTTACGATTCACAGCTACGTAGCAAAAAAAATCGCGCACTTCAATCAGTCCGATATCTCCTTTTTCTAGCTTTCCTTTTTTCGACAAAAAACCAACTACATCAATCTTATTTACTTTATCTTTTTTGCCTTTACCGATGTAAAGTGTACGCCATGTTGGTTTTTCTGGCGGAGGCACATTCTCTTTTAATTCGAAAACACCAGGAGGCGTTCGAATGTATGAGGGCATGGGCTCCTCAGGGTGCATAATCATGAAAGCTCTTCCTTTTGCATCCATACGAGCGGTACGACCATTTCGATGGATGAATGGATCCTCTCGAGTGGGTGTATGATAGTGGATCACATATTTTATTTCGGGAATATCAAGACCACGAGCTGCGAGATCTGTGGTGACTAAAATTTTCAAACTTTCGTTTCTAAACTTCGTCAGTATTCGCTCACGATCCAATTGCTCTAGTCCACCATGAAAATAATTTTGTACGATATCTTTTGTTCGCAAAAAATCACTAACACGTTCTACTGAATCTCGGTGATTACAAAAGATCAACATGGATGCATCTCCAAGTTGGCAAATCATTTTGTAGAGTGTGCCTAACTTATCTCTTTCTGGTGAGATCACTTGCTTTATAGAAAGTCCTTTTGGTTTTCCTGATTCAGAAATGAAGTTGAGCGTTTGTGGTTTTTCCAATACTACAAAATCAGGCACTTCAATGGCTGCAGTTGCAGAAGTTAGCATTTTGCGGTTCACGCTAATTAGACTTTCCATGATGAAAATCATTTCCTTATGAAAACCAAATTCTAGGGTTTTGTCAAATTCATCTAGCACCAAAGTTTTAACCTGACTTACGTCAACATTTTCTCGTTGGATGTGGTCGCCAATTCTACCTGGTGTTCCAATAAGAATAGTTGGTGGATGCATTAAGCTCTTTTTTTCGATGCGCATAGGGTGTCCTCCGTAGCAACAATTGACTTTGTACCCCGTTCCCATATTCTTCAAAACGGACTCTATCTGAAGTGCCAATTCCCGTGAAGGCGCTATGATTAAAGCTTGGATTGCTGTACTATTGGGATCGATACGTCGAAGAACAGGCAGTAAAAAAGCTAATGTCTTACCCGATCCAGTAGGTGAAAGTAGAATGACATCCCCATCTTTTTTGTCGGCGATGGAGGTAGCGACCTGCATGTCGTTGAGCGCCTTGATATTGAGGCGTTCTAGAATTTTCTCAGTTTGTAGTATTGAATCTAACATGTTGCAAAAGTACGCAATGAAAGTTAGAAATGAAATGAAGGCCCTCACCTTTTATAATAGTTCGTGTAGGAATTAACTATTAGCGAATAGATTAAACCACAAAAGCATCAAAAGAGAACAAAAGATGGCTGTGCGATTTGGCAACCTGTGTACTCCCGTTAGTGTAACAAGGTGTATAAACTATTGCTTTTAGTGAAGTTACTTATTCCCGTCTACTCCAGATTAGCATAAAGACACAGTGCCGCATCGTTTGATCGATTAAAAACTAGGTATTCTGTATGTCTATCTGGTTGTCAATCACTACCTTGCGAGGGCATTTGCAATATATTTTGGTTCTTTGACAAATCCCGTGGTAGAACCCAATGATAAAATAAAATCAACGTTTCCTTTGGTGACTTTTGCTTTCATTTTAACATTGACCACGAGATTTGTCAAAGAATATAAATTTTAAAAAGTTAAACAGAAAATGAAGAAAGTCTGCGGTATTGAATTGAAAGGTAGTGAAGCTCGAATTGTTGTGCTTGAAGGGAGTATTGATGATTACAAAGTGATATCTACATCTTTTGACAAACTAAAAATTGAGGATACAAAGAATCAGCAAATGATCAAGGATTTCCATGCTCAGATATTGTCGTTTTTTGATGATGAGGATTTTACGGCTATTGGCCTAAAAGAGCGAATGACGAAGGGACGATTTTCAGGAGGAGCTTTGACTTTTAAGATGGAGGCTTTGATCCAAACTAGTGATTATGAAGTTCGTTTAGTGCATGTGGCAACGATTAAATCTAAGTTGAAAAATTTAGACTACGATCCGGACATGGTTAAGAAGTATCAGGGTGAAGCATTTCGAGTGGCGCTTTATTTGTTGAGCGTGTAGCTTGACTCGAATAGTAACTAACTCAGATTTTACAAAGTCGAAATTAAGTATAACAGATGAAAACACAACTAAAAAACAAGCACCTCAGCATCTTCGAATCTGCTATTTATCGCACCACTTCTACCCTTTTCTCTAACGAAGATTTGACACTTTTGGTTGACCCAAATTGGCTTCCTATTGAAATTGAGCACATTCGACAGGCAGTAAAATCTATAGCCTCAACTAACAAGCTCCACTTACTTTTCACACATTCCGATTACGATCACATCATTGCCTGGCGCGCTTTTGAAAACACAACAACTATTGCTTCCCAAGCATTTGTAGATAGCTCTAATAAAGAAAAGCAAATACAGGACATCAAAGATTTTGATGATAAACATTATATCCAACGCACTTATCCGATTGAGTATCCTGTTATTGACCAAGTCATCTCAGAGGAAGGCCATGAGATCAATTTTGGCAAAACAAAACTAACCTTCTACAAAGCTCCCGGTCATACCAATGACGGATTATTCACGATCGTAGAACCTTACGGAATTTGGATTGCTGGTGATTATTTATCCAATGTCGAGTTTCCTTTTATTTACGATAGTAGCAATGCTTATTTGCAAACAATTGAAACCATGGAAATGATTTTGCAAAAGCATGTAATCAAAATGTTGATTCCAGGACATGGCGATGCGACGGAAAATATCACTGAGATTCAACAACGTATTGTCGATTCGAAAAACTACATTCTTGAACTTCGGAATTCAATTCAGAATCAAACTTTTTTTGACAAAGAGAAATGGTTGAATCATTATCCGTATCCGAAATTTACGGAGCAAGCGCATGTGAATAATGTGGCTTTGATTGCCGATGAACTTGAACGTGGTTTTTAGGACTATTCGTTTTTTCTCTTCTATCGTGATTTACTATACTAGGTACATAGTGCACATAGTTTTTTTATTTTATGTTTGCGTGGATTTGAACCATATAAGGCATATAAGGGCAGATAAGTTTTTTGATTTGCTAGGTCGACTAGGTGGTAAAAAAACACAATAAAAGTAAGCCTTTTCAAACCCGAAACCCATTCGCAAAGTTCTCATAAAAATCAAAAACGAGTAATCGACTTTTCGTCAAACCTCTCAATTCAACAGCCAGTCTTTTTTCATGAGCCTCCATCAAGGCTTCTTCTCTTTGCAGAAAAGTATTAAAAACATTGGTGATTTTAATAAAACGAGAAAGGTCATAAGGCCCCGGTATTATCGGAGTTGCCAATAATTCATTCACCTTTTGGAAAGCAGGATAATGAAATAAGGTATACTTTTCAGGAATCAAAAAAGCCAAATACAAAAAGATCATTTCATTGTTTTCATGAAAATGATTATTCTCAATGGAGTGAATTTGCTTTCCCTTGTAATCTAAAAGTAAGGTGTCGCAACCAAACTTAAATCTTGAGATTCGACCTTCGATTTCCTTCTCTTCATCTATCAAGTCTTTAAACATTCGGCGTACAAACTCAGGATCTAATTTCGCTAACTTAATCATCATCTCTTTGGGGAACCAAGCGTCGCGTTTCCAAAGTCGTTTCGTTTTTTCGTTTTGAAAAGACTGGTCGTACATAGCTGCAAAATCCGGCGCATCTATATCCCAATTCGTTTGAAAATTATGCAGAGACTCCCACATGTAACCATGCGTAAAATCACGGTCCTTTCGAACAAAATTCTGATAATCAATAATCGATTGTTGTAGTTTTTTTACTTCCACTTTTAAAATCCAATTTAATTTAAACTTAGAATAATAAGGTTTGAAGGTATGAAGGAATTAAGGTTTGAAGGACACGCGATATGCGGAGCACGCGATCGTGGCAACACGTTAGTTGGGCCTTCCCTCCTTCAAACCTTCCCTCCTTCAAACCTTACTCCCCTTACAACTCCTTCCAAGTCTCACGCCCCATCCAAAAGTCAGTTCTGCTCGGCAAGTCAAGATAAGGATACACAATCTTCGAAAGATAAAGTCCATCCGGATAAGCCGAATGTTTAAACTCAAAGTCAGCGCCCGTTTTCAAATTATGCTCAAATTGATCCAAGCTAACTTTGCCATTACCAACTTCTAACAAACGAGCAACAATTTTGCGGATCATACCACGTAAGAAGCGATTGGCTTTAATTTCCAAACGCAGCTTATCCCCTTTTTCGTCAATCATCAATTTAGCAGAAGCCACCTTACAACGCGTATGATCATAAAGATCTGGTTGCTTACAAAAGGCTCTAAAGTCATCATATTGAGACAACAAGGCCGCAGCTTTTTTCATTTGACTCAAGTCAAAATCCGCAAACGGATAGTAAGAACTGCGGCCACTCAAAAATGGATCTTTATATCCATGAATGAAGTAGTCATACGTTCGCTCCATCGCATCATACTGGGCATGCCAGCGGTAATTTGCTTCCAATACATCAAAGATCGCAATGTCA
>CALGLS010000546.1 GCA_937959375.1 uncultured Saprospiraceae bacterium | reverse complement strand
GAAGACAGGAGACCGAAGACGGAAGCTTTCAACTAACGCGTTTTTACGTTAGTGCGAAACTTCGGACTTCCGTCTTCAGTCTTCCGTCTCCAAATCATCTCAACTGAACAAGCTAACCACATCCTACAAACAACAAGCCCTCCTAATTTTTGCGCTCTGGCAAATTGGGATGACTTTCTCTATGGAATTTCTTCTATCGATTTGTATGATCGGAATCATTGCTTTATCCCTTTTTCAACGAAAGGAAGAGGTTGCTGGCTTTCGCCTAAAAATGCGTTCAAATCTAAAAGACAATTTTAGAAAATTTCTAAAAGACAAATCTTTTTTGATCATCACTATTCCATTTTTCTTAGTCTTGTTTACTTCCGTTTATTCGGCAGATATCCAATATACTTTGGAACGCCTGCGGATTAAGATTCCTTTTTTGTTGCTGCCCTTTGCTTTTTTTAGTTTGCCTAATTTGGAGAAGAAAGACTTACAAAAGGTTTTGTTTTTTCAAGTGTTATTAGCTTGCGTCGCGGCAATAGGAGTGGGGGTGAATTACCTGATTGATTTTGATGCAATCACAAACCATATATCCAAAGGAGGTTCCATTCCTACACCAGGAAATCACATACGTTTTAGTTTGATTCTGGCATTTAGTGTTATTGCTGGAGCAAGTTTGCTTTGGAATCGCCATGATGCCGGAAAGGACCGAGACCAAATAATATTTTCGTTTGAGCGACCACTTTACATATTAATGACGCTCTTTCTTTTCGTATTTATGCACGTACTTTCAGTGCGAAGTGGCTTGTTGGTTTTGTACCTTTCAATAGGTTTGTTGCTAGTGCGTTACATCTTTTTTAGTCGCCGTTATTTGATTGGCTTGCTTGCGATGGTTGGACTAATGGTATTGCCAGTCGTTGCTTACAAAACGGTACCGAGTTTTAAAACTAAACTAGGTTACATGCAGTATGATTTGCAAATGTACTTTGCAGGGAAAGGGGCTAATTATTCGGATGCTGAACGATTGACTTCATTGCAAGCTGGTTTAGAGGTTGGTAATAGTAACAGGTGGTTAGGCGTAGGGGCAGGAGATTTAAGGCAAGCGATAAAAGATAAATACAAAAAAGATTTTCCAAATATTACTCGACGCATGCCGCACAATCAATTTATCACTATTTACGCTGGTACCGGATTGGTTGGTTTGTTCTTTTTTACTTTTAGTTTTTTCTATCCAGTTGTAAAACATCGACGATTTGTAAACGCTATGTTTCTTACTATAAACGCCATTATTTTCTTTTCTTTTATGATGGAAAGTACAATTGAAAATGCTGTAGGAATCGCTTTTTATCTTTTGTATCTACTCTTGATTTTGAGACACCTTTCTCCTCGATGACCTAACAAGTCAAACTATTTCAACCCCACGTTAAAGGGCAATTTCAATTTCTATTCCAACACGTCAGAAGGCCATTCTAATTCTAACTCACATTCCAATTCTAATTCCCATTCCTAAACCATATCCCCATCATCATACTCCTTCCCATCAGGTTTACTAGGAGGTGGCTGAGGAATAGAGTTACCACGATTATCACCAGCTACAGGTTCTTCTTGCCAAGCTTCTTTCCCAATATCACGCGCAAAGAAACCAGCTGCCAAACCAAAAACGAAACCACCAATATGCGCCCACCATGCTGTTCCACCAGTAGCTGCAGTCTCAGGTCCCAATGAAGCGAAACCACTAAACAACTGCTGCGCAATCCAAAATCCTAAAAACCATAAAGCAGGAATCTTAAACGATTGCATTAAGTATAAAACCAAAAGCTTCACCTTCGATTTTGGAAACATCACCAAGTAAGCACCAAGTACCGCAGAGATGGCACCACTAGCTCCTACACTAGGAATTGACCCTGGACAATGCGCCGTTTTTCCCTCACAAGAAATATCACTACAAGCACTACAACAATCCAATAGAGCTGCAGGATCACCACCCACACTAAAGTAAATGTGAACGGCAGACGCAAACAATCCTCCCATGATATAAAAACCAAAGAAATTAAAATTTCCAACAGTAGCCTCAATGTTGTCTGCAAACACCCAAAGGAAAAGCATGTTCCCTATCAAGTGCATCCAACCACCATGCATAAACATACTAGTAAATAAACTCAAATAGTCATCACCAGCAACCACTTCATTCGGCACACAGCCAAACTCACAGATCAACGAACCCTCTGCTTGGTACATCAATTGAATTAAAAAGATAATTACATTTATCGCAATGAAAGCATAACTAACATAGGGAAAAGCACCACCTTTTACCTGGTCATCACCAATTGGAAAGATC
The DNA here is from genome assembly GCA_937959375.1 of uncultured Saprospiraceae bacterium. Lineage (GTDB taxonomy): Bacteria > Bacteroidota > Bacteroidia > Chitinophagales > Saprospiraceae > CALGLS01. Next base: position 2,932 of record CALGLS010000546.1, on the reverse strand, counting down.
ATATTTGTTTAATTTTTTGCCAAGATAATACATTTTAAAACAACTTATGTAGCTTGTCATATAAGCCAAGCTAACATCTAATAGACTTGTGGAGCGGACATAAGTCACAGGATTTGTTAAAGAACCAAAAAATTCAAAGCACTTACCTATTATAATACCTATCTTGCGCTCCGAAATTAGAATTAAAAGGCACATGGCAAAAGAAGTGAATAAACCAGATACAAATAACTCATTTGACGAGCAAGATGAAATGCTGAAATCCATTCGGGTTTCAAGAATTATTGTTCCTATGCTGATTGGTGCAGGGGTAGTAGGCTACATGTTCTACAGCCAGTTCAAACCTGAAGAATTTGCTAAGATAAGCTGGACCAATCATACGACCTTTTGGGTAGGGTTTGCAGTCTTCCTATTGTTTGTTCGTCACATGGCCTATGCATCGCGTTTACGTATCCTTTCGGAAAAAGCTTTTAGCTGGAAAAAATGTATCGAACTCGTTTTTATTTGGGAGTTTAGTTCAGCCGTTTCACCAACGAGTGTAGGCGGCTCAGCAGCAGCGCTTTTTGTACTCTCACAAGAAAAACTCTCTACGGCAAAAACGACAACCATCGTCTTGTATTCTGCCGTTCAAGATGCACTATTCTTTCTTGTCACTTTACTCGTCTTTTTTATGATCTTCGGAATCGGAATGATTCGACCCGACGGTGTTGATGTTGGTTTAGGAGTACAAGGGATGGAGTACGCTTTTATGGGCGCCTATGCATTTGTCTTAATCTACGGGACGCTATTTTTTTATGGTTTGTTTATTAAGCCGACTATAGTCAAAACAGTTTTGGTTTTCTTCACTAATTTCAAATGGCTAAAAAGGTTTCAACCAAAGATGGAAGCATTAGGTGATGACGTAGTCACGGCCTCCAAGGAAATGAAACAAAAGAGCTGGCCATTTCATGTTGGTTCGATCTTATCTACTTCCACTGCTTGGATCTGCAGATTCGGTTTACTAAGTTGTCTCATCATTGCGCTCAAACCAGGAATAATAGAAAATTTTATGGGCGAAATGAAATTAATGGCTCGCCTCGAGTCTATGTTTGTTATTATGGCAGGAAGTCCAACGCCCGGAGCTGTAGGTGTAGCAGAATTTACCTTCTCTAAATTTGTAAAAGATTATATTCCAGAGCAAGGTCTTGCCTTAATCGTGGCTTCTGGTTGGCGTTTTATGACCTACTATTTTTATCTTTTAATTGGTACACTTATTATTCCTAATTGGATTCGAAATTTGATTAATCAACGGAAGTTGGATAAGTTGAAGAAAAAATAATTCTATCAAAAAAGAAAGATGTATTTGACTAATCAAACGCATCTTTCTTTTTTATACAGCAGTAAATTCAGAATAATTGCTCTTCAGCGAAGGTGAGACTTTAAACCTCATCCGCCACCATCAATACCCGAATCGCCAACTCCCGTTCATCCCCCTCATCCAACAAACCCTTTGCATAACGATGCAATTCCTCCTTCACAGAATCACCACTTAAAATACCAGCAACCCGCTCATCCGATTTTACAGCAGCAATATCCTCCGCAGAAGGCAAGGCCAATAAGCCCGCCAATTGCCCCAAATTATTTCCCGTAAGGATAGTACTGTTTCGAATACTCTCCGGCAATTCACCAAAGCCAATACTAATATCCATTACCGATTGTACAATCGTCTGAATTGCAGCGCCACTAGCACGCACATAATACGCCCGTCCCATACGTCCCATCAAGTCAATCTTATGTGGATCAATTCGATCGCCATCTAATACGTTCTCATCAATGTGCATCCGCACTACGTCGCAAATAATCAAATGCCCAGCACCACCTTGATCACCCAGCGTAAGAATTTCTCTTACCTTGCATTCCATCTGCACCGGCGATTCCTTTACCCGAAAGGGCTTGACCAAATCGGAAGCAATCGGCGTCAAACCCGCTTTTTTAAATTCACTAACGCCCGTCGGAAACGAAATAGAAGTCACCGTCATCTGCCGGACAATAGCGTGATTAACCACATTTATCACAACCTCACCAGTCTCTTCAATGTTATGAAGTGTATCTTTGGTCGTATTGTCAGCTACCCGTCGATTCGATGAAAAAACAAGAATAGGAGGGTTAGAACTAAAAGCATTAAAGAAACTATATGGTGCCAAATTCGGTACACCATTTTTATCCATCGTACTTGCAAAAGCAATCGGTCGTGGCGCTACAGCACCCAACATATATTGATGAAAATCTTTTGTCTTTGTCGTCTTAGGATCAACAACTCGCATAGGTTTTTATTTTTATAAATTTACGAATTCCTTAATTTCTCGAAAGGTACAAAATAAGTTGCAACGCAACGACTTCTATTAACCTATGGCGTAGCCATAAGTAATACTAAGATCATGAAAAAACTACTAAAAAACTCCACCTTCCTAATCATAGCCATCTTCCTAATCGGAATGGTAGTCCGCCACTTCTACATGCAACCAAATGTCAACGACGGAGAGCTAGCGCCCGACTTTGAAAGCACCTTACTCTCTGGCGAAAATTTCAAATTATCAGACCTTCGAGGCGATTACGTACTACTCGATTTCTGGGGTAGTTGGTGCGGTCCATGCATTGCAGATAATCCAAAATTAATTGACCTCTATAAAAAATACAACGGAGCAAATTTCAAGAACGCAAAAGGGTTCGAAATAGTAGGAGTAGCAGTAGAAAGTAATGCGGCTCGTTGGCCAAAAGCCGTCAAACGTTTCGGCCTGACCTGGCCCTATCAAATCCTCGACGAAGCTACCAGTCTCCGTTTCTTCGATTCCAAATTAGCTAAACTCTACGGAGTCGCAGACCTCCCCGCAAAATTCCTAATCGACCCCAACGGAAACACCATCGGAGTCAATCAACCCGTTGAAGAAATTGCTGC
>CALGLS010000545.1 GCA_937959375.1 uncultured Saprospiraceae bacterium | reverse complement strand
CATCATTACCGGAACTAATATAGCCATCATTCATCAATGCAATATCCGTGAGTGGGTAACCTATATCAGAAGACCAAAGCAGCGTTAGATTGTCATCGTACTTCGTTATTGTTCCTGTAGTGCTTACTGTTAGAAAACCATCATCAGTATTAATAGCGGAAGCAACTGCTCCTCCTGTATTCGGTACATCCGATAAAATAGTGATGGAATAGGGATCCGTTACTTGTACGTGATAAATATTGTCTTGCCCAAAAAAGAAGTAAGTACCATCATTTGCTTTTACACCAGCTGGTGTTTTTTCATGGTCATTTGATATGTTGTCAGTTAGTTCAATTCCTTGACTTGCTGGCGTCCCATCTTTAAAATAGGTGTACAGATAGATATTGCCAGTTTCTCCTCCTCTGTGTGCTGCTAAAATGTATTCTTGGTCACTATCTACGAGCTCATCCAAATAGAAATAATTAACCTTTCCATCAGATACCGCAGTGCTTAGTTGAAATCGATTTAACACTTCTCCAGAATAATCAAATTCAATAAATTCGTTTGCGGTCAAGGTGCTGAGACTATTCGCTCTTTCGACTAAATCGCCGAGAGGTTGATTAAATTCAATGTTTGTAACTGGATTAAAATAAAAAGACCAAGGTTTTATTTGTGCCTCTAAATGGAAGCAGAATAATAGGCTGAAGATTAGTAAAGTAAGGTTTTTCATAACTATATTTTTTTAAAGAAAAAAAAGTGTTTGTTTTAAAGTATTGCTTTTACTTGTTGTTTGTTATGTCAACAAGGTAAGAAATAAGTTAGTAATCAATGTACGGATATGTTTCATTGATTTACAAAAAAATAGATTCATTCAAAAAATCTCTTACGGTTATGTCTCTCGTAAGGGATTATAATGTTGCTAAGTGTTTGATAGTCTGTGTAGTAGATGTCTCTTTTTTCTTTTTAGAAAAATTGATGCTAAACCATAGGAATACCTCATTATACTCAAGGCAATTTCTTACTAAGGTTTTCAAAATAAAAAAGCCCATACTCAAGGAGCACGGGCTTTTTATTTTTTGCGAAAGCAAGATTATTCTACAATCACAATCTTTTCAATTTTGTCACCTTGGCGAATATCATCAATCACGTCTAGGCCTTCAAATACGCGACCAAAGCAAGTATGGTTACGGTCAAGGTGTGCAGTGTTGGTACGGCTGTGGCAAACAAAAAATTGAGAACCTCCAGTGTTTCTTCCAGCATGAGCCATTGATAAAACACCTCGGTCGTGGAATTGATTTTCGCCATCTAATTCGCAATCAATTTTGTAGCCAGGGCCACCGTTGCCAATACCATTTGGGCAACCTCCTTGAATAACAAAATCAGGAATTACACGGTGAAAAGTCAGACCATCGTAGTAGCCTTTTTTAGAGAGGGTTACAAAGTTTTCGACAGTCTTAGGGGCATCTTCTTGGAAAAACTCAACTTTCATTAAGCCTTTCTCTGTGTGGATTTCTGCTAGCATGTTAGTATTTTGGTTGTGTTGTTAATGTACTTCCTAAATGGAAGCGTGCAAAAATATAAAATCATTTCACTTTATCTAATTTTTTTAAATAAAAAAAGAGGTATGACTGAAATTTAATATTTCCTAAATTAGCGCTAGATGATATGAAAAAAAGAATAGCTATACCTGCAAGAAACTTTCTTGTCTCATTTTGTGTTGATTACACATATTTCAAATGCTAAAACAGCAATTTACCTGTTTAGATTAATTAAAATTTTATGTCTCGTTACGCTATCTCAGATATACATGGTTGTATTGGAACTTTTAAAGCTGCCTTGCAGCAAATCAACTTCTCTAAAAATGATGAACTATATCTTTTAGGGGATTATATTGATCGTGGGCCAGATAGCAAAGCTGTGATTGATCACATATGGGAATTGCAAAATAGTGGGTACCATGTATCCTGTTTGCTCGGAAACCATGAGGAGATGATGCTTGAAGGATTATCTAAAGAAAGTACACAGTCGGCTTGGAAAATGCACGGAGGACGTGAAACCTTGGCTAGTTTTGGTGCAAATGAAATTGCTAAGGTTCCTTATGAGTATTTAGAATGGATGCGTAAACTGCCACACTTTTTTGAGGTAGACCATTATATTTTAGTACATGCTGGTCTCAACTTTAGAACTAACGATCCGCTTGACGATAAAAATGGTATGCTGTGGTCGCGACACTGGTATCATGAGATCCGAAAAGATTGGCTCCGAGGGCGTATCGTTGTTCATGGGCATACTCCCACTTCGCAGGATACAATAGAAGCTAGCCTTACTATCTTGAACGAAATACCTGCAATAAATATCGACAATGGCTGTGTCTACAACCGTGTTGGTCATGGACAATTATGCGTATTTAATTTAGATGAAAAAGAGATGCTTTTTGTAAAACGAGTTGAACAAAAATAACAAAGGCCAAATTTTTTAACATCAGCTATATCTCAACACTACTAATCTTATCGACAAAACAGATTCTAATTCATTTCAAGTTCTTATACATCAAAGTCACGCCTCCAAGATTTAATAACTTGAGGGCAACCCGCAGCATCACAAAAACCTGCGTCAACAAAAACAACAAGGTGATGGTCCCAAACGAATTAGCCAAAAAGGAATTTTTCAACAGAAAATAAATCCCAAAGAAGGATAAGAAAGTAAGTATGTTAAGTAGATAGAGAGAGAAAAATTTTATCAGATTTCTAAACACCAAACGGAAAGCTTCTAAGATAGGAACAGTGAGTAAGATGCGATTAGAATGAATCACATGTAACTTCGCATAGTCATGTACCATGAATAAAAATGTAGCAAATAACAGATAGATAGGGGCCATGATGTGGAAGGTGTTGATCCACAAAGTTTCACTCTCTGTTTCAAAAGGATTTAGCCCGTTCGTATAAGCTAAATATGCAGAAGCAAATATCCCAAATAGCAGTAAATGAAAAAATAAGAAGTAAATACTTAAGCGCAACAGTCGCCAAAAGTAACGACTACAGCCTTGCCAAAATATAGCGCCATTATATTCGATTTCCTCTTGCTTGAAAATCGAAAGGATGCCTCCTAAACAAAAAACAGTTGCTAAGAAAAAGCAGATGGCAAATGCTAGCGATTGGTTTAAAACCAAACTAATCACATCACCATATTCATTCATGACATCTCCAATGAAACCATAATTGAACCCCGGTAAACTTTGGTTAAGCGCCAATGAATTTCCCAAATTATCAGCCATAAAACCTTGCAAAGGCATTGCCGAAAGTAGCGCCAATAGGAAACTTACGCCATAGAGAAGCAACCACATCTTGCGCGTCTTCCATACGGCTTTCCAAGCCTCTTTATATGCTGTAATTGCGTTCATCTTTCTATGCTAACAAAAGAAACTAAGTCCAAGCATTGCGTTTTGCATCCACGACATAAATTGTACGAGATACTTGCGAATGCCTTTTTCCTGCACCTTAGTGGTCAAACTATTATTAATGAAGTTTTTATCAATATATATTTTTCGCTCCGGATCTATTTCTGCAAAATCAACTTTTGAAGATCTCGAATAAGTGAAACTGTGGCTACGTGCCCGGCCATCCCATTTTTCCATCACCGTTTCGCCATCTTCAAAATGTACCATTACGTCAACGGGTAAGGTCATTCCGCCAAGGCGATGAATTGTAACTTTGGATATAGTAAGTTGGCTATTGACGATGCTATCAGGTTTTACACAGGCTTCACCATTTAATCGACCTGCTTGATTGTAAGAAGGACTGTGGTCAATAGAAGCGAGTTTGTAATCACAAAGTTCTGTACCATAAATTACCTGATCAAAAAACCAATCGAGGTTCTCACCAAAAGCATCACCATGATCTGCGCGAACAACTTCTGTTGCTACATCAATAAAATCACGAGCGGAAGGATGTTTGAATTTCCATTTCTGGAAATAGGTTTTCATAATCTTGTTCATGGTTTCAATACCAACGATACCTTCTAAGGTACGTAACCAAACAGCCGTTTTATTATAAGATATTTCGCCATAACCACCATCTTTAAACTGCCAGCTTTTTCGTGCATTTTCTGCAATTTGAGGATTGGCCATTTTGAAATAATCAGCTCGATTTAATTCGATGTTTCCAACTTTAATCCGCAACACATCTATCGTTGAACTATTGCCGCCGTAGTAATGATCTAAAATTCGACCTTCAAAATAAGTGGTAAATCCTTCATCCAAAAAAGGTTCTTCTACTTCATGAGTCGCAATCATTTGCATGAAATACTGATGCGTAAATTCATGAATCGCTAAGGTTTCAACGGTGCGAATACCTTTCGGTAAAACACAAGAACTCAATCCTGTTATCAAGGTCGGATATTCCATTCCCGCTGAAAAAATACCATGTATTGGTGGATCCACAATAGTGATAATAGGGTAGGGGTATTTGCCCAAATATTTTTCAAAATACTCAAGCGAATATCTAATAGAATTGATGTATCTCGTTGCAAGGTGTTCGTGATCAGGATAAAGCAAAACGCGAATAGTAACGTCTTTCCACTCTTCTCGAATATCCACAAAATGTGGCGAAGCCGTCCAAGTATAATCAATCACATCTTCCACTGCAAAAGAAGACGTCTTCATCCCGTTTACTTCTTTTTCATCAACCAAAACACCACTCGCTCCAATAACATAATTGCTCGGCGCTGTGATCGAAACATTGTAATTTCCAAAGTCAGCATAGTACTCACCTTTAGAATGATATTGATGACAATTCCATTGGCCTTTTTTGGCATAGCGCGTACCGGCAGGTTCGTAGACACCTACTTTAGGAAACCACTGTGCCATGAAAAAGTAATCCATATTTTGCCCATTTCGAGGCATCGTTTTAGGAACGATTGATTCCCAATTCAGGTTTACTTTTATACTGCCTTTTGGCAAAACAGGATTAGGGAGCGGAACGGAAAGTACTGTTTCGTCAGCCTCATTATTGTCATCCGGCTGAATGTATTTCATACCCGTTTTTAGATCATTGCCATACTCGTCACTTATTGATTGGATGTTGACCCAACTCCAACCACAGTTCTCTGCAGCATCCGCAAGAATATCTGAAAAGAATCCACGCTCCTGCATAAAAGTAGAATTGGTGTTCTTAAAAGCATTCTGATAAATATGAAATTGTAATTCGTAGATGGTATCCGTTGACGGATTATTCCAGGTAAGTACCTCAACACAACTGACTCTTTTTTCTACAGGATCTAATGTCAGGTCCATGTCATAATTAGCTGTGCGTGGTGATAGTGGCGTATTTTGCGCAAAGCAAGTCATAGCCAACATCCAAAAGAATATAAAAACAAGGCTTTTTATGGTCATTTTAATAGCAATTTCTCCTACTGCTGAGTTGAGATTCAAAGCAGCCACCCAATGTAGCGAAAAAATTGGAAATTATAAGCTCAATTACAGTGGCAGTTTCCTTTGGAGTGAAGCCTAGCTGGCCGATAGGTAGAGTTAAAGGAAAAGAGGAAAACACCTTAGTTGTCATCCCGACCTGTATGGCTCTAGACATAGCGAGTGCAACGAGTCGAGGGATTAAATCGTGTGCTCCGCATCTAACGGGCAAAATTGAGATTGAGATTGAGTTTGAAATTGAGTTTTGAGTTTAAAATTTCCT
>CALGLS010000544.1 GCA_937959375.1 uncultured Saprospiraceae bacterium | reverse complement strand
CTGTTCGATGACTTTTTTCATCTCTTTCGCTCGATCAATTGTCAGATCACTTTTTATGATAAATGGAACTTCGCCTTTATAATTTTCCAAATTGAGATTATTAAAATCATAGGCATATAAATATTCTGATAGTTCGTCTATACCGTGCCTTTTCAGTGACTCGACCGAAACGGCAAATTTGAATTCTGTTTCAATTGGTTGAAAGTTTAAACTAGCTCCTATCTTTCTAAAGGCTTCTTTTATTTTTTTCGCTTCGCTTAATTTAGTTTCCTTTTTGAGAACATAAGGAAGATCCTCAACTATCATTTTGGATTCTTTTAAGGCATATCCAAAATAATTTTTGACTACTTTGATTGTTGGAAGTTTCTTATTCTCAATATATGAATTCAGCACAAAATGATATTTCCCAGATAGGTTTTCATCTTCAATCGCCGGAGCTTCTATATCCTCTTCTTCAATCATACTACTCCCACTATTCATCTTAACCGCTCCTAAAACAAACAACAATAAAACTGCAGATCCCCAAACGGCAGGTTTTCGAATAATACTTTTGATTTTCGTGATCCACTCATTGGTTGCTTCTGCTCGTTTTGCTGCTGCTTCTTTTTCTAGTGCTTCTCTTTTTTGCCGACGGATCTGAGCTTCTTTTTCGAGTTGTTCCATTTGTAAAGCTTGCTCCTCTTTACGTTTTGCTGCAGCAGCCTGTTCTTTCCCTAGTTCCAATTCACGTTTTGCATCCGCTTCTTTTTGCAATCGCTCTTTCTCTTCTTTCTCTTTCATTGCTTTTACATCAGCAATTTGATTTTGAATCATCTCCCAAATACTACCGACTGCATCCGAGAAAGCGGCATCTCTATCTTTCCAAGAAGTAACGGCGAGGCCATCTTTTGGAATAGCTTGCAACTTAGCGAGTGGTGTAGCATCCCAAGTGCAGGGACGAAGAATCAGGGGCACTACCCTAGCGTCTCCACTCTCGTGTCGTACTAAGGCATCTTTCATTTCCTTGTCGTAAAAATAATCGGAGGCTATTGCGTCAGCGCTGACTAACAAAAGGATGATATCCGCAGCATGCAAATGTGCTTTGATGGCTTTTTCCCAAACTAATCCTGGTTCGATTTTTCCGTCATACCAAATCTCTACTTTTCCTGAACGTTCGATTGGGGTGAGGTGTGTCCGTAGCTCATTGAGCAGCGACTCATCTTTTCTTGAGTAGGCAATAAATATTTTTGGCGTGTAGGGCATTGGTTTTTAGCTCGTTACTTTGAACTGCTAATATAGGAGTTTATCTGTGGATTTTTTAGTTCCTTGATTCGTTTTACTCGCTTGGAATGACAACATGCCTTAACTACTCAGTTTAACTACTCGGAATGAACCAACTTACAAACTAGATCGAGGCAACATACTCTGATTAAAAGATGTTATCTCGATCATGCTTGTAAATATAATGGTTTCAAAAAAAATGGTAATTCGATTGATTATTTAGGAGGCGTAATTCGGTTCTACATTTTTGTCGAGGGGAAGAATAATTTGGTAATCAAAGCCTTCGATCAAACTTCTCAAATCATGATAATTCCCATTTTTAGGAAGTTTAGCTTTTCCATTTTTAAGATCAGATCGAATAGATTTTAAATCAATAAAAGTCCATTCATCCATTTTGCCTTGCACCATGATGGCCTTTATTCGTTTGTAATAAACGGATCCCTTTAAGTTATCTTTCATAGATCCGCTAAATGTTTGGTAGCGATTTAGTAGACTTATGTTTGAACAAACAGTTCCGTTTTCAGTAGCTAGCTCGTTAGTTAGATGGCCGACATCGTAGCAGCCTCCTGAAATAATTTGAGGCGTATGCAATCGTCCGAATTTACAAAGTACTTTTGGCGTTTTACCAGACTTCGTTTTTGCGTTATAGTTGCGCATAAAATTTTCGCGCATATAGCTAATCCGATCTTCATGAGACCCTTGTCTCCAACGCGTGTAAATATCCCAACTTATTTTTATGTCTTTGATTAGTTCCGTAGCAACAATATCTTTTTCATTAAATTGAGAAAAGAACGTTTTAATTTTTTCATCTTCTAGCATCATTTTAAACAAATCGATACCATCATCTGACGCTTCATCTTCGGTATATAATTTTCGAATCACTTTATCTGCTTCGTTTTTCATTTTTTGAATGGCTTCAAAATTAGATTTGTCCTTTGCAAGTTTTAATAGTTCATCTGCTTGGTAAATGATAGAGCTATAATATTCTTGATCTAATCCCCAAAGTTCGATATCATTTTTGGCAACAGCCTGTAAAAATTTTGCATCTTCTACTCCATGGAAAAAAGGAATATGTGAGTCATCCAATTCTTTGAAATAATAATTCGTGTAAAAATCGTGCATATTTTTTACCGTGTTGTCTGCTGGCTTTGACAGCTCCATTAATTTCTTTGCACTGTAGGGCCCGACCTCCACAGCGAAATTATCGAAACCTGCTTTTTTGACTAGTGGGATCATGGCTGCTGTTAGTATAGATGTTTCGTTAGAACCATGGGACTCACCTAGTACGATGAATTGAGACTCGTTGATCATTTGTTTTATTGCATTCGTTGCTTCACCCTCGAATTGATAATCCTTGATGGTAAAGTATTTTGTTTTGCTAGCAATGTAAGCTGAGTCAATGGTTGGTACATTTCCCAGATCATTTGCCAATGATACCTGATCGGTATTTTTATTACAATTCAGAAATGCTAGAATACTGACAGCGATGATAATTATTTGTTTCATGATTTTTAGTTTTAGAATTAGCAATTATAGATTTCCAAAAGGGATTAATTTATATTCTGGGCTTGCTTCAAAAAGTTGTTTCAGAATAGACATATGCCCTGCACCAAACAGTACCATAATTCGATCGTCGGGAGAAGTGTCTAGGTTTTGGATGTTTCTAAAAATTCGTAAATTTCTAGTATACCAGTAGAGCGCAAGTGCGTCAGCACCTCGATGTTCGTCTAGTTTAAAATCTCCGATCAAGTAAGCGCCGTGGCCTCGAACAATATTTTTATCTTCGTTCATGTATTTGAAATAATTCAAGAGTGTCAATTCGTTAGATAAACGATCTTCATATTCATACCATTCGGTGTATCGCTTATCCATTTCGCTGTCACTTTGAAAATCCCAGTCTTCGAACATTTCTTCTAGGAACGGTTTCATCACAGTAGAGTCTTTTGATCGCTCCATATCATAAGTCAATCCTACTGCATCTGCGCCATATAAGGTATCAATATTAAATTGATCCATTAATCGAAAACAGAGTTGGTCGATTTCATTAGCACGCAGTTTTGTCTTACCTGATTTGTAATCGCGATATCGGTTGACAAGATAGCCACTATTTCGCCCACCTTCCACTACAATTTTAGTGGGTTTAAATTTTGCGATATACGCTACTAGTTCTTCCACTTCTTTTTGTTTTTGAGGAGATAGGATATTGACTTTGTTTTCTTCTGAAGTAACGTGTGCATCAGCACCGTAATAAGCGAAGTGGAAAGCCCCTACTAAAAGTACTTCTGGTAAATCATCTCCTTTTACTAGAAATTCATCTACATCTTTAGGATTTACCTGTGCGAAAGAAAAAGCGCATATCACAAGGCTTAAGATTAGGGTGTTTAAAATTGTTTTGTAATTCATCTTTTTCTATTTTTTTAGTCTCCGAATTATTGATTCGAAATTAAATTAATTCAAGTACAAATTCTATCTCAGAACTATGAATGGAACTATCCTCTACTTTTAAATAAAAGTGTAAGCGATCTCCTATTTCAGTTGTATAGTGCGCTTCATTTTCAAGATAGAATTTTTCTAAGTTGTCAAACGTTCTTGCGTAACCTAATTCTGCCGTCCCTTGATTGAATGGTCGAGATAGGTAATATTTCAGTTCTGGATCATTG
>CALGLS010000543.1 GCA_937959375.1 uncultured Saprospiraceae bacterium | reverse complement strand
TGACCAGATTTCTGCTTTTTACACAATGCTTAATTTGACTACTTACCGCAGTAATTCAATGTAACCGTCAAGAATGAGCGGTTGTTGTATAACTCCAGCTAGTCGTTTTTCAAAGACTCGACAAGTATAGAAGTAAGTACCTTCTGATAAGTCTTTCCCAGAGAGATTGGTACCATCCCAATTGATGTTTGGATCAGTCCCTTCAAATACTAGCTGTCCCCATCGGTTGAAAATCCTTATTTCAATCCGATCGATAAAACGATAAGGGAACGGAGTGTACATATCATTCGCGCCATCTCCATTTGGAGTAAAGACATTTGGTAAATTGTAAACCGGGCAATTATCAATACAGATGGTGTCACTAAAAGCACTTTCGTTTCCAAATGTATCAACTGCTGTTACGGCATAACAACCTATAATTCCAAGATCAGGTTTGTGCTCAAAAGTAGTGTCGCCAGAAAAATCGTTATTACCAATTAACTGAAAATCAGCTCCCAAAAATGGTGCATAGTAAATGAAATATTCAACAACATCATCTGTTTCTTCGCAGAGATTCATTGGGTTGACCCAAATCAAATTATTTAAGAAACTTTCTTCCTGAGTTGCATCCAATGCTTCTGCACAATCATCAGTAACCTCTAGTTGTGGTGGACAAGGAGGAATGGTATCTAGTGGAATACCACAGTCTTCTTGTGAGTGATTTATCAAAGAATCACTAATACCTGCGATTCCATAAGAACCAATAGTAGTGACGTAATAGCAATATTCGAAGCCATTTACCAAACCAGTATGCGAGTAGTAAGGCTCAACGGTTCTAGCCAAAGTATCCCAGCCAGTAACCGAAGCTGCATTCTCAATAAAAACAATATGGCTATAATTATCCCAAGGCGTATCAGCTTCCCAAGATAAATTATTGGTTTCATCGGTTGATGCAATGGAGAGCCAAGGTGATGATGCAGCATTGGTCGTACCTATTGAATCGGTACCCTCTACAGAAAAAACAACTTCATAGCTCCATGGGAAATCCATTGTATTGAGACCAGTATCTGTAAAGAAAGTATCATTTGCTTCCGCAAAAGACTGGCTAGTAAATGAAACGCCTATCGGTTCAAAGGTGTTTGTACCAGGGAAGCCTTGACTCCTGAAAACTTCATATTTATAAGGACCAGGATTTAATAAAGTATCCAAATCATCTGCTAAAGGTTTGGTCCACTGCACAAAAATATCTCCATTGACTTCATCGGTAGAGAGTATACTCACATTGGTAATCAGCGGAATATCTCTACTCAACTGGACGCAAACTTCTTCGGATGGTAAACTCTCTACCTTATTGTAAAGGGTGGGAGGATCAGTGTCGGTTTGTAAAGCAAACTCTGCTAATATTCTATAACAATAGGTACGCCCTCTTTCTACATCAGTATCAAGAAAATAATAACGACCACCTTGTTGTTCTTCTATTGGGAACAAGGTTATTTCAGTATAACCTCTTCCAGCTAAGCCTGTCATACAGGTGTCAGGTGGAAAGTTGTTAGAACCCTGTTTGCGCCAAACTGTAAAACCTTGGAAATAGTCTTCTACATCTTCACACTCGTAAGGACTTTCCCAGGTGACTTCGACTTGCCCTGTACCAGCAAGTGCCTGAACGTCTAAAGGAGGAGGACCAACTACTTTAATACGAACCGTTTTAAGGGCAGATAAATAAGAAGTATCTGCTGAGTCGATTGCGATTGTAATCGGAAAATTATCTTCTGTACGAAATACGACGGTGTAGTACTGGTCGGCAATATGTTCACAAAGGGTGTTCCATTCAAATGTCCTGGTAAGGGGTTGCCCCTGAAAAGTTGTTGCTTCTTGGAATGTAGCAGGGCTATTTTCTTCTTCAAAAGGAAGTCCAAGTGCAGTCAATGTAACCAACTGATCACTATCCGAAAGAGGAGCAGTGGCCGTAACGTCAAAGGACACTGTCTGACCAGCAATGACACATATTTCTTCTATCGCCTCAATTTCAGGAGGATCATTATCACATTCCAAAATCAAAATTTGCATATCCCGAATCATGGTATCAATAGGTTCACCATTTCGATAAGAAACAATATAAAAAGCAATATTGTATTCGCATGGAGATAGTGGAGTATTCCAAACAAACTCACCAGTAGTGGGATCTAGACTTATGTTGTTAGTCGGATCTGAAGGGAGGAAATTTGGATAAACATAATTAGGCGTTTCACTTCCAACATCCTGTAGAGGCACGGTCAAATGAAAAGATAAACTATCTCCATCAGGATCATATGCGTTTGGATTATGTGTAAATACCTTGCCTACACAACCAATATCAATCGGAGGTTGCAGTAGGATAGGGGAGTTGTTGAATCCTTGTAATGACTGATTAAGTAAGGTTACTGTGGTTTCAATATGAAAAGGTACGTTATCTGAATTAGGTGCATTTACGTTGCAAATTTCTGCATTACGATTTGGGTCATTCATAGAAAGCGTGAAATGACCTAGTGAGACATAGGCATGACTAGCTATGTAATAATTTACCTTGGTATCGTTGGGTAAAATTTCTCCACTGCCATTTGCTCGGGGAACTGCTTCACAAAAGCCATCACCCCAACAAATGACCAAGGTATCCCGATCGGCGGAAAAACTACTTGCCTTGGTATAAGTAGTGATGGTTGCTTCAATGGTAAGTGGACCTGTTTGAATGTAGCTAATTTCTCCTGCGCGATTATGTGTAGCGTTGAGCGTTTGCGAAAAGCTAATAGCGCAAAAAAGAAGAAAGAGTATGCGTAAACGAAGAACCATATGCGTATAGTTTGTAAATCGAATGAGAAAAAACGTCGTACAGGCAGGAAGATCGAAGTTGGAATAAAGAAGTCGTTTAATAAGTATCTTCAATTCTGAATATATTTATTAAGCAACTTCAACAAAAGGAATAGCCTAAAGCTGGTGCTTCTGGATTTCAACTTTATCTTCTAACTTCAAGTGTATACTACTCAATTAACGGAAAATGAGTTAATTAGGTATAAATTTAATACGAAAGGCTCGGTTTATTGTTGTGAAAAGTCATTTTTATTACACAAAAAATAATTTTACCATTTTTTGAGCTCAATTGTTATATGAGTGGACCTTTGGACGTATACTAAACTTCAAAAGTTTAGTATACGTTTCCTCCCGCTTTATTCTAACCAAATAAAATCATTTAGCACCCATCTATTTAGCGGCTTAAATAAAGTTTTTACGACTTTTTTCTTGTTCAAATTTATCCTTGTTGAAGGCTTTAGAACCACCTTTTGGGATAGAAAGACTCTTCCAATTAGCTGATCTTAAGCATTTTACGATGAATACGATTTGTCCGGTATGATAGGCGTAGTGGCCGAGTTGGCGATTAATAGCCTCAATTACAGAATGTCCTTCGTTGCGGATATAGGCGACTCTGTCGATGTCTTCGGAGTTAAGGGGAGCAATTGCTTGAAAAAGACAATCCCAACCTTTCTCCCAAACAGCTAGTAAATCCTCTTTGGTATGAATGGTTTCTTCAAATTCCTGATCTCGATTGCGCCACTCTTTTTCTCCATCTTCAACCAGAAAATTGGTCCAGCGAGACAACATATTGCCAGACATATGTTTGACAACCATAGCAACGCTGTTTGACTCAGGTTCAGGTCTCCAATTGACTTCATCACTATTGAGTTGATTAATAGCGCTGTCGCCTAATGATTTGTAGTAGCGGAAAAGTGTGCGGATATTATCGAAATAATTGTTGGTGTGTTTGGTTTCCATACAGTAGAATTTAAATCGATGAAGAATCTACTAATATAAACGTGTTAGCTTATTGTATGGTTCATGAAAAATGATGGATTTTTATCAAAACGATTTTATCTCAATAAGATCTTGATATATCCATCCGTTCATGGCCCCCTGAAGAAGCAATAAATTAAAGGGGCTAATGATTTTTAAATTAGCTTAGCCTTTCATTGCAACCAAACAACGCTTCAAACCATCTCGCCAATGCGGAACAGCAACTTCCAATTCAGATTTAATTTTGGATTTGTTAAGTACACTAAAAGGTGGACGCTTGGCTGGAGTAGGGTATTGGACAGATTCGATTGCCCCTAAGTTGCAATCAATATTTTCTAAGTCAAATATAGCTTTTGCAAAATCATACCAACTGGTTACGCCTTCATTGCTATAATGAAAAACACCATATGCTTTGCTAGCAGGAACAGAACCGGTATTGATTTTTTCTACAACATCTAACATAGCGCTAGCGAGATCACGTGCATACGTAGGTGTTCCGATTTGATCGAAAACTACGTTTAAGCTATCACGTTCAATGCCCAGCCTGATCATGGTTTTTACAAAGTTGTTGCCGAACGAAGAGTAAACCCAAGAAGTACGAATCACCATACTAGCGGTGTTGACTTGTAGTGCAGCTAGATCACCATCCAATTTAGTTTGTGCGTATACACC
>CALGLS010000542.1 GCA_937959375.1 uncultured Saprospiraceae bacterium | reverse complement strand
CTAGCGAAAAATCCGTCTTCATCAATTTCAATCCATTCGATCTGTGATCAAATATAGTACTAAGGAATTATATTTTTTTCAAATCACCATCCTCTTCAATTACAATATGAGCTCCTTTAAAGCCAGACTCAATCGCCTTTAATTTTGCTTTTTCGGCATCAGCTCTATTCATGTAGCCAGCCAATAGTTTGATGGTCATGTTTCCTTTAAAACGTTCAACAACATTTCCGAAAGCAGATACTTTTGAGGCATCAAAAAACTTTGCATTTTTATAGGTTGCTAAGCGGATCATATACTTTCCATTTTCATTCAAGGCGATAGTTGGTTCTGGCTCAGGTACTGGAATCACTTCCTCTTCTTCCTGCGTTCCATACATTTCAATTTCTGAGTAATCTTCCACTCGCTCAGCTACGATAAATGATTTTTTGAATCCCTTTGCAGTAATTTCTTTTTGGGCTTCTACCGCTTCTGATCTACTTGGGTAGATGCCAACTCTGATCTTTTTCATGCCTTTTTGCTGACGACCATAAAGGTTACCAACCTCGGTTAGACTTGCGTATTTTCCAACTTTAATATTTTCATCTATTCCAATTGCAGCAATCTGTATAGAAAATCCTTCTTGCACAACTTGCGGTTTTGGATTGGTCTTTACAACTTCTACATCTCCAGTTGAGTTTGAATTTGAACTTGAGTTCGAATTTGAAGATCCAGCAGTCGTTGTAGTACTAGTTGAAGTAGTGCTTGTATTCCCACCTGTCTCTTGGCCATTCCCATTCCCACCTCCGTTATTATTCACCACCTCAACCGTCGATTCAAGATTCGTTCCTGAAGGAATAAAGTTCAAAATTCCAAGAATGTTTTTATTAGCACCATTACCGGTCAAAACCTGTTGATGCGTATCTGTGAATCCAGCCTTAGAGTATCGAATGATATACGTTTCATTTGGCAATAAGTCTAAGTAATACATTCCATTCTCATCACTGGTCGTTTTAATGTCAGCACCAGTTTTTCTAGAGACAGCAGTAATGTAAGTCGTTCCTACCGCGGCATTGTCAACGGCATTGACAACAAAACCGGAGTATCCTTTATTTGCGTTAGTAGTTGTTCCACCGCCATTCCCACCTGTCTGTCCGCCAGGCAGATTCCCATTCCCAGGATTAGTCGTCACTACATCTCCTTCCATTTTAGCTAAAGAAACTGTGATCTCCTTTTCCATGGTGCGGTCACCTGAGCTCACGTTTACCGAACGACTTCTGTAACCTTTCAGACTTACGATAACATCACAAGACAAGCCTTGAAATGCTTGAAAACTATAGGTCCCGTAAGCATCCGTTTGATAAACAGCTTCTCCACAACCAGTAAAATCAAGATTCGCTCCCATCACTCCTTCTCTGGTGTCAGCATCCAATACTTTCAAAACGATACTTTCAGATAACTTACTCACTTGATAAATATCTTCTTTACCAGAGCCACCTTTTCTATTACTTACAAAGTATCCTTTGTTCGATTTTGATTTATAAATAAAACCATAATCATCAGATGGTGAATTAACGGCATTTCCTAAATGGAAGACCTTATTCCACAATCCATTTTCTGAGCTTGCTCTAAAAATATCCATTCCCCCCAAACCGTGATGCCAATCAGATGCAAAGTATAAATTACCAGCTTCCATGAATGGTGTAATTTCGTTTCCTTCAGAATTAATAACAGGACCTAGATTTTCAGGTGTTGACCAGGTACTTCCTGTTCGATATGAAACATAGATATCAAAACCTCCAAAACCATCAGGACGGTTGGTCGCAAAATACAAGGTCTGACCATCTGCAGATAAATGAGGAAAACCAGAAGAATATCCACTACCATTATAAGGAAATGGTCTAGCATCTTTCCATCCTCCTTTTTCGTTTGCTTCAGCGATGTAGATGCTGAGTTCGATTCCACTTGAAGGAATTTGACGAGTACCATCTACAAAGTTATTTTTCGCAAAAGCAACCCATTTTCCATTTTCTGAATAAGAAACAGAACCTTCGTTATAGGTATTTTGCAAATCATTTAAAAGGAACTTAGATTTTGTCAGAAAACCATTTTTATCTACTCCACTTATAAATAATTGGTTCATAGCTTCTCCTTCCCAATTCGCATTTTCTTGCTCCATTTTACGAAGTAGCTCTTTATTAGAAGAGGAGTAAACAACATCATCTCCAAAAAAAGCAGGACTAAAATCTGAGGAACTTGTATTGATATACTCCTTCTTCACTCTGTAAAGTGCCGAAACACCTCTTAGGGACATGGCAAATCGGCAACTTTCTGCATAATGATTACCAAACAATGGCTGTCCTTCAGCATAGGTAAGCAACCATTCCTCTGCATTTTCATAATCGCCAAGACTCATAAGTGTTTGGCCGTAATGCAATAAATTAATTGGATCAACTCCAGGTTGCTGAATGGCTTTTTTATAATAAGTTGCAGCCTCCTCCATCTTACCAAGATGGCGATATGAATCAGCTACGCTCGATAGAGCTTCAACATTATTAGGAGATTTGTCTAGAACTTTCTTGTAAGACTTTAATGCTAGATTATAGGCATGCAGGTCGTATTGCTTATTGGCCTTTTTTAAATCTTCATTTTTCTGTCCAAAAAGGGAAACCGAAAAGCAAATTGCAAGTACAAGCAATAAAGGAGTGGAATTGTGTTTCATATCAAACATTTTTTTTGCGAACTTATGTAGAGGAGCCATAAATTAGATGATGAAGTTGCGATTTAACTTCTATGTTCCAAATCATATTAATGCACTTAAAAGTAGATTATTATATAAGTACAGTAAAAATTCACATTTATTTTCTCATAATTAGTAAAACGCGGATGCCTAAAATCGACTGATCTGGCTAATGTCTAACGAACCAAAAAGCATTTAAAAGCCGATTTATGGGTAAAATTACATCAAAAAGTTGAAAGTCCGCAAATTTCATTTTTGTCACTATCTGTCTAAACGCAATTAGGCACCCTAAATCTTTCATTATTAGTCAATTTTAAGGCAATTTTAAGTATTGTATCAAGTATAACTACTGTATCAAAGTAGCATGCTTTTATAAAAGGAAAAATTTAACGACTTTTAATCCTGTAATTAACATAAAATATCATAATCGTGCCTTAATTGGTTCTTTTGATATTTAACACACCAATTTTTGTAAAAAAACACCAATTTTGATGAAAATCTTTACAAGCGTTCTCTCTTTACTTTTTGTCTTTTGCTCCTTTAACACTGCATTATTTGCTGACTTACCTACTCCAGAAAATACAACAACAGTTACTTCTACTGCTACTGTAGCTTGTAATGGATTTGAGTATTGTGAATCTTTTGGAAACAGCGTCTATGACGAATGGATCGAGGCTTTTCAATTTAACACCATAGACAATACCTCTGGTCCAGATGATGGCTATGAAGATTATACCAACTTTTCAACCGAAGTCATCCCAGGTAATGTCTACCCTGTTACTTGTGTCATTGGGTATGGAGGTTTTGAGTTTACCGAGTTTTTTAGAATTTGGATTGATTTCAATCAAAATGGTATTCTAGAAGATCAAGAACTTGTTTTTGATCCAGGAGGAGCCACAACAACACAAACAGGAAATATTACAATTCCTCTAGACGCTGTGAATGGATCTACTCTTATGAGAGTAGCTATGAAGTTTGGTTCTGAATCTACTGCATGCGAAGCTGGATTTGGGTTTGGTGAGGTAGAAGATTATTGTGTAAATATTGTCAGCCCTAATGTTTGCTACAACCCTTTTGTTCAGGTAACCGAAATTACAACTGAAAGTGCATTTCTCGATTGGAATACTGTTGATATTGCTTTAGGTTATGACATTCGCTACCGAGAAGAAGGAACAACAAATTGGACAGATTTGTATCTGACTGAGGATTCTTTATCCTTGTTTGACTTAGAAGAATGTACAACTTACGAACTCCAAATTCGAACTGACTGCGATTCAACTATGCTCGATTACGGTAACCTACAAACCTTTAAAACTTTGGGTTGTGGCGCTTGTTTTGATTTTGAATATTGCCAATTAACTAATCCTCCTTCTACTTTTGTAGAATTCATTGATGCCGTTTCGTTTGGTGATCTCAATAATCCATCTGGTGATAATGGAGGCTACGCCGACTTTGAAGATCAATTTCCTGCTCTATTCTTTAATGACAGTACCTATACTATTTCCCTAGAATCAGCCTTTCCCAACTTTCAATCTCAACCTACTTGGTATGTTTGGATTGATTATAACGGGGACGGTGACTTTGATGAAGCTAATGAATTAGCTTTTCAATCAGAGCCTACCATGGAACTATTAACCGAAGCAGCGATTACAATTCCATCAGACGCTGAATTTGGCGTAACAAAAATGCGCGTTAGACTAATCGATTTCAGTTATGTCGAAGCACCTTGCGAAGACTTTTTCAACGGTGAACAAGAAGATTACTGTATCACCATTGGACCAATCGTTTTCCCATGTTTTGCACCTGAAAATTTAGACGCTACTGACATCACTACTTTCTCAGCTAACTTCATCTGGGATATTGATGAGCATGAAATTGGTGTAGGTTATGTGGTAAGATACAAAGCAGTCACTGCCTCAGACTGGACGGTAGTCAGTACTGTTGACCCCATGTTTTCTCCAATTGATTTAGAAGAGTGTGTTAATTATGAATACCAGATTCGTACAGTATGTCCGCAAGAACTGAGTGATTACTCTGAAAGCTTCTTGTTTACTTCAGAATGTGCATCGAGTACCACTGAACTCTTTGAATCGACAGAAGACATTACTAATGTTTTAGTTTATCCAAACCCTTTTAAAGATCAGATAAACATCAAATTAGACCTTCAACAAGCTGGAGATATCAGCATCAATCTTTTTGACATAAACGGGAAATTATTGATTACTCAAAACCAAACAAATATTGGTATCGGTGAACATCTGTTTAATCTAAACAACTCAGTTCCGCTTCCTTCAGGAATGTACTTCCTACGAGTTGCTACAGAAAACAGTGTCATCACTAAAAAGCTAGTCCGCCAGTAGTAGTTTAGCTCAAACAATTACTACACACAAAAAGGATGTTCGATAAATCGAGCATCCTTTTTCATTTGTAAAGCCACCGTCAACACTGAATGAAAATTGAACTTAGCGCAATTTCTATGTCAAAAGCCTACCATTATCTGAACTTTTACTACCTCAAGTCTGCAAAAATTTTATATTTGTAATGAAGTTGTTTAAAAGGCAAAACCCTGCTATGATCAAGAAAACTATTTTAACTATTCTTATAAGTTCTGCATTGCTAATTACAGCAAATGCGCAACAATTGGATCATGTGTTAGGAGAATATCTTGTTCAAATTAACAAGCAAACTGACTTAGATCATCTGGTTGCCAACCTATCTACCTTTCAGCAAAAACCTACTCAACTAAGCATTTCAAAGC
The DNA here is from genome assembly GCA_937959375.1 of uncultured Saprospiraceae bacterium. Lineage (GTDB taxonomy): Bacteria > Bacteroidota > Bacteroidia > Chitinophagales > Saprospiraceae > CALGLS01. The sequence continues at coordinate 18,510 of CALGLS010000542.1, read as the reverse complement.
AAATATCTAAACACTTGAATATCTGGTCATTGAGCTTTGATTTTACGACTGTTCACGAGGCACATTTTTTACAAGAGATAATTCATACTCCTGGTGTTATAAACGCTCAATTTAATCACCTCATTCAGGCCAGATCCACGATTCCAAACGACCCACTACTATCGTTGCAATGGCATTATATCAATGATGGTAGCAGCGGAGGATTGGTTGATGCCGACATAGATGCAGAGCTCGCTTGGGACGTAACTACCGGAGGCCTTACCGCTGATGGCGACACCATTGTTGTAGCCGTACTCGATGATGGGTACGATTTTACGCATCAGGATTTTGGTGACAACCTATGGATCAACTATGGTGAAATTCCTGGCAATGGAATAGATGACGATAACAATGGCTACCTCGATGATTATTTAGGTTGGAATATTGCCAGCAACTCTGACCAAATCAATGGAGGATCGCATGGAGTTCCTGTGTCAGGCATCATTGGAGCCAAAGGCGATAATAGCTTAGGTGTGACTGGAGTCAATTGGAATGTCAAACTCATGATGATTAAAAATGCCTCCCTCGATCTAAATGAAGCAAATGTCATTTCAGCTTACTCTTATGCTCTTAACATGCGACAGATGTACAACAACTCCAATGGAGCAGAAGGAGCCTTTGTAGTAGCTACAAATGCTAGCTGGGGAGTTAATTTTGGAGACCCTGATCAATCCCCTCTCTGGTGTAATTTTTATGACGTGATGGGAGATGCAGGAATTCTGAGTTGTGGTGCTACTATCAATTCGAATGTAAATGTGGACGAAGACGGAGATTTACCTACCGGATGCACTAGTGATTATTTAATCGCTGTGACCAACGTGGATAAGCAGGACACAAAAGTTACCAATGCTGGATATGGTGCTACTTCTATTGATCTAGCCGCTCCTGGAGATCAAACTTACACTACCATGTCTGGAAATGTATATGGTTCACTATCAGGTACTTCATTCTCAACACCTCATGTAACAGGTGCTATAGCATTATTGTATTCTGTACCATGCCCAGAGTTAATTGAACTTGCAAAATCTGATCCCCCTGGAGCTGCCCTCGCCATTAAATCTTATATTCTTGATGGTGTCGATCCTATCTCTAGTCTCGAAAACATTACAGTAACTGAAGGCCGATTAAATGTCAATAACAGCATCCAATTGGTAATAGATAATTGTAATTCTTGTGCGCCACCCTTTGGAATTATTTTTAATGAGATCACCGTAAATAGTGTTCTTATTGATTGGCAAACCGCTCCTGATAGTGACCAACAGAACTTAAGATTCCGAGAACAAGGCACTACCAATTGGATGCTTCTTAATGATATATCGGCTCCTCATGCGCTTAGTATGCTTGCCCCTTGTATAACTTACGAGGTCCAGATGGAAAGTGTTTGTAATGGTAGTTCCAACGGATTTAGTGAAAGTGTCTTTTTCAAAACGGATGGTTGTTGTGAGCCTCCAGCATCTATCGAAGTACTTGACATCACTACCGACGGCTTTTCTCTTGCTTGGGACCCCGTAACAGTTGCAGAGAGCTATAATATCCTCATTACTAATCAAAATACTGGAAGTACAATCCCGTTCAACAATATTAACGAGATCAACTTCTTATTCGACAACCTTAGCTCCTGTGAAGATTACTTAGTGCAAATCCAGACCTTATGTAGCTCAGGAGTACTTACCGATTTCAACGACGGTACAGTCATCACCACAAATGGTTGTGGCGCATGCACTGATGCTAATTACTGCCCTTCCTCAGGTGATATAGCTGATTTTGAATGGATTAGCAACGTTAGCTTTAATTCTTTGGTTAACGATAGCCAAAGTGATCAAGGTTATGGTGATTACACTGGCAACTACACAGAAGTTTCTACTTATGGTATATATCCTATCAGTATAACACCTACTTTTGCTTCAGATGCTTACCCTGAATATTTTAAAGTATGGATTGATTATGATCAAAATGGGGAATTTGATGAGATTAATGAATTGGCTTTCGACCCTGGCTCTATTTCCGAAACAACCGTAACAGGTACGATCGAGATTCCAGCGACGGCCCTTCCTGGACTTACAAGGATGCGGGTGACGATGAAGTATATTGGTCAAAACAATGAAGACTTACCCGAGGCTTGTTTAGAAGAATTTGGCTTTGGTGAGGTGGAAGATTACTGTGTTAAAATTGTAGAAGGGGTCAATCCTTCTTGTGACTTACCTGAGAGTTTAGACACTATGAATACACAACTTTACGCTACAGAACTAATCTGGACAGACCCTACCGACGACCATATTGACCACAATCTTCGATATAGAATATTAGGGAATACTGATTGGATAACCTTTACCAACGTAAACACTAATTTTAGTATTTCTAATCTGGAAGAATGTACCACTTATGAAGTACAAGTGGAGGCAAATTGTATGGGAGGTGGTTTGAGTGGTTATTCAAGCAGCCTTGTATTTAGAACAGATTGTATCAATTCAGTAGCAAACCCAATTGATAGCCTTTTCAGTTTTTCCTTCAGTCCTAATCCGTTTAGCAACAAGCTAAAAATGTCTTACTATTTAGCCGAAGCTAGTAATCTTTCGATTGACTTAATTAGTATAGATGGCAAAGTCATTCATCTTTATCAAAGCAACAATAAACAAAGTGGTGAGCATTCCGAGGTATTCAATGAAATGCATCAACTAAGCCCCGGATTATACATTGCTCGAATCCGAACTGAGCAACAAACTTTCTTAAAAAAGCTGATTAAAACGGACTAAACCTTCTGTTTAATGCTACTTTTCAAGCTATTTCTCCCTTTATTATTGTCTTCATTCGGTCAACACGCCATTCGACCCTAACCTTTATGAGTACTTTTTGCGTTACAATCATAGATTTGTATTAAATAAATGACCTTGGTGTAGAATTGAAATTCGATACTTAGATGTATCAATCCCCCCAAGACCATTCAATTTTAACTCAAAGACTCTATAGTAGCTATAAACTAAAATGAATCAAGTTAGAATTCAATTAACATTTTAAACCACTTATTAAAGATGAAAAGAATTATCCGTTTGATTGGTGCTGTTGCCCTTACAGCGCTCTTCTCTAGCTCTTCAATTACTGCCCAGAAACTAGATCACGTACTCAATGAAGCACTAGTAAAGCTAGAAGCCGGTACGAATATAGCTGATCTCGAAGAGAGATTTGTTCAATTTGATGGTCAGGAAACTAATTTCCAGGTCGTTAGACCGATTTCTCGAAAGATGAACATTTACATCGTAAGCTTTGACCAAAATGCAGTTAATGAATACAAATTCAGAGACGCGCTTTCTAGGCATCCAAATGTAGAAGTTGTTCAGGTTAATCACATTTTGCAATACAGAGAAACAACTCCAGATGATCCTTCATTTACCACGCAATGGCAGTGGCAAAATGTAGCTGCTGAATTAGCTTGGGATGTTGCGACAGGAGGTACTACTGCAAACGGTGATGAGATTGTTGTTGCAATATATGATGACGGAGGTGATCTTGATCACCCTGATTTGATTGCAAACAACTGGATCAACCAAGATGAAATTCCTGGTAATAACATCGATGATGACAACAATGGATATATAGACGATGTGTACGGTTGGGATTTTGGCTCGAATAGTAATAATGTAGACGGAGGAAGTCACGGAGTTAACGTAGCAGGTATGGTTGGAGCTGTAGGTAATAATGGTACTGGAGGAACAGGAATCAACTGGGGTGTAAAACTAATGAACCTAGGAACTAGTTCTATCCAACAAGAATCTAACGTGATTGAATTCTACTCTTATGCCTTAGACATGCGTCAACGCTATAACGAAACGAATGGTGCTGAGGGAGCTTTTGTTGTTGCAACAAATTCTTCTTGGGGTATTGACTTTGGTGATCCAAACGATGCACCTCTTTGGTGTGGATTTTACGATACACTTGGCGAACAAGGTATCTTAAACTGTGGTGCTACAGCTAATCAAGAACTAGACATTGATGCGGTTGGTGATCTTCCTACAGCTTGTCCTAGTGAATATATGATCGCCGTAACTGCCACTGACAATAACGATATTCGTCAATTCTCGGCATATGGTGCTACCACGATTGATGTAGGTGCCCCTGGAGATAACATTTATACAACTTCAAGTGGAGGTGGCTACACCAACACAAGTGGAACCTCATTTGCGTCTCCACTAACTGCAGGTGTTGTTGCGTTGCTTTATAGCGCGCCTTGTTCAAACATTGCAAATTTAGCTTTATCTGACCCACCACTTGCCGCTCAAACAATAAGAGATTATATTTTTGAAGGATCAGAGGCTGTTGGAAACCTGCCTGGTACAATTGTACACGGTCGTGTAAACGCTGCAAATAGTATCCAACTAGTTATGGATAATTGTGGCCCCTGCCCTCCTCCATCAGGAATTTCAGTAGTTGATATTGTAGACATTTCTTCTACCATCAACTGGAGTAGCCCATCTACTTCATTAAGTACAAACCTAAGATGGCGTGAAGTAGGTGCTGCAACTTGGACGGAAGTAGTAGGTGTTACAAGCCCTTATTCACTTACTGGCTTGACTGCTTGTACCGATTACGAAGTACAACTAGAAGATTTATGTGATAGCAACGAACAAAGTGGTTATACCGCTAGTTTTCTTTTCTCATCAGAAGGATGTTGCATATCTCCTGAAGGACTAGCTATTGATGGCATTACACTTACTGACGCAAATGCAACTTGGTCTGACATCTTCGCTGCAGAAAGTTATAATGTTCGTTTCAAAGAAACTGCTGCAACGACTTGGAACACTGTTAATGCGACTACTCCTAGTTATGCAATGACAGGATTAACAGAATGTACTGACTATGAAGTTCAAGTGCAAACAGTTTGTACAAGTGGTGTGATGACACCTTTTACAGAAAGTGTTTTATTCTCTACTTCTGGTTGTGGTTCATGTATTGACCAAACTTACTGTTCAATTGAATCTGACGATACCTCTGAAGAATGGATTGATGCTGTTATAGTAAATACACTAAACAATGTATCAGGGGGAGCTGGCACAAATGGTTATTCTGATTTTACGGGTATGATGAGTACTGATGTAGAAACCTACAATACTTATGACATTACATTGACTCCGGGTTTTGCTGGTCAGAACTACAATGAATACTGGGTGATTTATATTGATTACAATCAAGATGGGACTTTCGATCAAGCCAACGAACTAGCATTTGATGGCGAAGCTGCAACAACTGAAGTTGTAAATGGCACCATTACGATTCCTTCTGATGCTACACTTGGACTCACTCGAATGAGAATCATCATGCGCTTTGGAAATGGAGGACCAAACCCAACAGCTCCAGGACCATGTAATGACATCAACTATGGTGAAATAGAAGATTACTGTATCAATATCCTACAAGGAACTGTTCCTTGTGAAAGTCCTGAAAATTTATCAAGCAACACTATTACAGAAAATACTGCAACCCTTCAATGGAATGCCTCTGCTATTGGCGAATCATATAATGTACGTTACAAAGCAGTTGCTGGTACTACTTGGACGACTGACAATACAAGCGGAACTAGCCTTGCTATAGCTGGTTTGACCGAATGTACCGATTACGAGTTCCAAGTTGAATCTGTCTGTGCAGGTGGCGAATTGAGTGGATATACTGATAGTCATGAATTTTTAACGACTTGTGTCTGTGTTGCTCCGAATGGACTAGATACGATGAATGTGCAGACAAACTCAGCAGTTGTTGTTTGGGATGCAGTTACAAATGCAGAAGACTATAGCCTACGCTACAAATTACTTAGCGCAGCGGATTGGAATAATCTTACTATAAATGCGACAAGTCTTTCACTAAGTAATTTAGCTGAATGTAGTAATTATGAATATCAAGTAAGATCTAATTGTCCAAACAGCGAGAGTGAATACTCTGGAAGTGCATTCTTCAACACAGCCTGTGCAACTTCTGTTAATGATCTTGATGCTGGTATTCAACAACTAGCAGTACTACCAAATCCATTTAACGATCAATTTGCAGCTACCTTTAATTTAGATGAAGCTACTGACGTAAACGTTGTATTGTATTCTCCAACAGGCCAACAAATCAATACCTATAACTTCAATAATCTTGGAGCAGGTACACATAGAGTTGAGCTTAAGGAACTATCCAATTTAAGTACCGGTGTTTACTTCGTAACCTTTAATACGAATTTGGGTACTACAGTACGAAAAGTAATTAAGCAATAATTTTCTAGCTTAATGGTAAAAGTTGTTTAACTACTTTTTCTTTAAAGGCGAACAGATTTCTTACATTTGAAATCTGTTCGCTTTTTTTATGGAAGTTGTCCTAAAATGGAGGATGAAGCTTTTTTTGTAAATCATCATTCTATTTTAAGAAGTTGTTTCCTAATTAGCAATTCTTCGATGACATAATTAAACAAAATCATGAATTCAAAAATCACCTTTTTCTTTCTGCTATTGAGCAGTTTTATATTTCTGAATGCGACTTGTAACGATGCTATTCCGAAAGAGCCCGTAAAAAATGTTGTCAACAAATGTATTGACGAATCTAAGATTAATCCAAACAAAGGTTGCCCCGAAAATTTCGACCCCGTTTGTGGTTGTGATGGTAAAACCTATGGAAATACCTGTGAAGCTGAAAAAGCTGGAGTTACTAAAACTACCCGAGGCGAATGTCCATGTATTGATCGCTCTAAAATAAATCCAAATAAGCCTTGTAATAAAATCTTAAAGCCTGTTTGCGGTTGTGATGGTAAAACCTATAACAATAAATGTATGGCAGAACGTGCCGGTGTCCGTGATTGGTCGGAGGGAGAATGCCCTTGTATCGATAAGTCGAAGATCAATCCTAAGCAACCTTGTCCAAGAAACTACCAACCAGTTTGTGGCTGTGATGGTAATACTTATGGCAACGACTGCGAAGCAAAGAAAGCTGGAGTGAGTCAATGGACAAGAGGTAAATGTAAAGATGACTGTATCGATGAGAGCAAAGCGACCAAAGCTGATTGCCCCGATGAATATGCTCCTGTTTGTGGCTGCGATGGTAAGACCTACAGCAATGATTGTGTTGCACGCGCAGCTGGTGTTCAACGTTGGGATAAAGGAAAATGTCCAGATTCTAATTCCTCTTCTTGTATTGATAAAGATAAAATTGATGACTCAATTGTATGTGGCCGTGTTTACAAACCAGTTTGTGGTTGTAACAATGTAACCTATCCAAATAAATGTGAGGCTGAAAAGAATGGAGTGACGAAGTGGAAAGAAGGAAGTTGTAAAGAATAGAGACAGTTTTACTTCGACTGAATAAGTCTAAACAACTTCAACAAAAAAGGCAGCGGATATGATATCCACTGCCTTTTTTTTTTATAAACTGAATTTACTTAATTTCTAGAAAGGACAACCTTGACAAGCATCCACTCGTGGATTGTTTTGTGGTTGTGAAATCTCAGCTGCGTCAACTTCACCAATTCTACCAAGTACTCTAAATTCAGTACGACGGTTTAGCTGGTGCTCTTGTTCGCTACATGGGATTTGGTTCGCACAATTGTTTACGTTGTTATTTTCACCGTATCCAACTGGCACTAAACGATCTCTTGAAATACCGTTGTCAGTCAACCATCTTACAACAGATTCTGCACGACGTTGTGACAAACTCTTGTTGTAAGCAAATGATCCTCTTGAATCTGTGTGAGAACCAAGTTCAACAACATATTCTGCATTATCTTCTAAAAGATTTAGTAATTTTTCTAACTCAGGGTAGTCTTCCTCACGAATGTAAGACTGATCAAAATCGTAGTAGATGTGTACTAGGTACGCATAAGTTCCACTTGTTTGACTACCGTTACCATTCGTATTTGATGGACTTTGATCCCATCCGTCAGTCTCTGTTCCTCCTCTAGAGTTACCACCGTCAGGGTTTGTTCCTCCATCAACCCAACCTGGATTGTTTGGATCATTTGGATTAATTTGATTAGTACCTGTGTTATTTCCTGGAACAGGCTCAGTAACATCTGTATAAGCGTCACCTGAAATCGGCATCAAATTAATAGTAGTTTGCAAAGTAGTTGCTTCAACCATATCTCTTGTACACTGATCTTTAACAGAAGCAGCTAGATACTCAGGCATAGAACCTTTTACCGCATAACAACAATCTTCGATCAATGGGAAAGAAAAACCTCCCGTTGAATCTGCAACTACTGTTTGTACTACATCTTCACAATCGTTGGTTAACTCTACCGTTGCACCAGGTAATGGTAATCCAGTATTGCTATCAAAAACAACACCTTCTAATTCAAACTTCGTTTCTGGTTCTAAAGGAATTTCAACGAAGACAGGATCTCCAATAGTAATATCTTTAGTACAACCTTCTTCTCCGTTATCTGTATAGCCTTCCATGCTTGCAGCAAAATTACAACATTCATTCATTTTCATGTCGATTGTTACTTTACCATCTGCATTTGTAGTTAACGTGTTACCAGTACAATCGTTTACAACAGTTGCACCTGCGATTGGTTCTTTTGTATCTTTATCATAAACTAGAATCTCAACTGGAGAAGCCGTTTTTCTAAAGCTATAAATATCATCACGACCTGCACCACCATCTCTATCAGAAGAGAAGTGACCACAAGTACCTTCTTCATTCATAACGATACCAAAGTCATCAGAAATTGAATTAATAGGGTACCCGATATTTGTTACAGCACCCCACTGTCCTTCACCAAGATCATCCATGTAGTAAAGGTCAAGACCACCCAATCCGATTTGTCCATCAGATGAGAAGTACAAACGCTCTTTAGAATGGTAGTATGGGAAAAGTTCATTTCCTTCTGTGTTGATAGCTGGGCCTAAGTTCATAGGTGGTCCCCAACGACCGCTTTCTTTTTCAGAAACATAAAGATCCATTCCACCAAATCCACCAGGCATATCAGATGAGAAGTACAAACGAGTACCATCTGTAGTCAATGTTGGATGAGCAACTGAATATTCATCAGAGTTAAAAGGAAGTCCTTCCGGTGCTCCAAAATTATTACCACCAGTACTGGTAGCAGAGAAAACTTTTAGCTTTACGATATTGTCATCACTCTTACCTACTTTACCGTCGCTAATGTTGTTACGAGTAAAGAAGATTTCTGACTCATCAGAACTGAAAGTAACTGCTGCATCGTGAAACTTCGTGTTTAATTTTTTAGCAAATTTTTCAGGATTACCGTAATCAAAGTTACCACAACCTTCACCTTCTGCAGGCTTAGCTTCAACGTAGTAAAGCTCAAGGAATGGGTTACCAGTCCAAGTATGCGTACGCTTAATTGCGTTACCTTTATCTCTTTCAGAAGCGAACACTAAACCGTCTTTGAAGTAAACTGGTGTGAAGTCGTCAAGATTAGAGTTGAAGTCAGGATGCTCGATTTCATAAATGCCAGCATTCTTAGTCATCAAATCAGATTCATAATCACAAGCTTCTACTAGGTATTGTCCACGCATATCATCCGGAACGGTAGATATGTATTTTTCATACCACTCTTTAGCCAAGTCACATTTGCCATTACGCTGCAAAGCTTGACCGTAGTAAAGGTTGTGTACAGGTTCAGCTTCAGGAAGACGAACTACCTGACCGTACCAATATTCAGCGTTTTCAGAGTCGCTGATTTTTCTATAGCATTCTGCAATATTAATTTTTGCTTCTGCTATATCATCCTTTTCAAGGATACTGTTGTAAAGCTCAATGGCGCCAATGTAATTTAGCATTTCCATGTTTCGCTTTGCTTTTTTCAGTTTTTGTGCTTCCGCGCCAGTAAATGCTAGGCATAGGACGAGGAAGGTAAAAACTAGTTTCTTACCATTCATATTTGATGCTTTTTGAATTTCGGTTGGGGAGTTTACCACCTTTAAAAATTTAAAATTTTCTGATTGAATCAGGCAATTGGACAAAACAAAGGCGTATTACGCAACTTGCTTTGTCCAACTGATCTGGTTTATTTTTTTGTTCTTAGAAGTAACGCGGAGTTACTAACTGCTTTGTCTTATAGTTGAATTCGTATCCCAACATAACTTCGAATGATCCTTGTGCAGGTCCTTGAAGTTTCGTTAGTGTGTAATCATATGCTGCACCGATACGAAGTCCGTTAGCTAGATAATAAGAAGCCCAGATATCAACTGAGTCAAATGAACTAGTGTCGTTGAATGCTTCAATTGCAGAACGGAATGAAGTACCAATCCATAATGTTTGATAAAACAATAAGGATAGATCAACATCAAATTCTGTAGGTGCTCCAGTTTCTTGAAAAGCTTCATCTTTGCTTAAGCCACTTAATAGTCCAGTATTCTTAACCAAAATAGAAGGCTTGAATACCAACATATCACCTTTCAGTGGAATCGCTACACCTGTACTAAAGTAGTAGTGACGGTATTGCTTCGCCCATAAAGAAGTATTGATTTCTTCTTTTCTCAAATCGTATTCAATCAAGTGTGGTACACCAACACCTACGTAGAATTTATCTGTATAGTAATAAAGACCAGCACCAAAGTTAGGTAACCAGTAGTTAGGTTCTGTTTCAGCGTAAGCATCATCTACAATAACACCGTCTTGTGTTGACAGCTTATTCCAATCAGCTCTCCAGTTTATCACACCACCTTGGATACCTACAGATAACTTTCCTTTTCCCATTGGGATACGGTAGGCATAGCTGATATTAGCACCGAGTGTGTTGGTTGGACCAATCTTGTCGTTAATTGCATTTAGACCAATACCTACTCGCTCATTTTTCATTGGCGTGTGAATGGTAAAGGTTTGTGTTGTTGGAGCTCCATTAATGCCCCACCATTGTGTACGATGCAATAATCCAACTGCCATGTGATCCTTCGCACCAGCGTAAGCTGGGTTATAGGTCAAAGCATTGAACATATACTTAGTAAACATGGCATCTTGTTGTCCGTATGAATAGGAACCAAACAAGAGGCAGAAGGATAGTAGTGTAATAATTTTTCTCATGTCATTATTAAGTTTAATCAAGTCTTGGTTAAAACCACTTATTTTCTGGGGCTTTCTTCAAAAACCCCTTTGTTTATTGCTATTTTTTAAAGCAGCAAAAATTATGCTAGTTTAACTATCTATGTCGTATTATCTCTTTTATTATCTGTGTAGTGTAACATTTCCAGAAAACTCATTTCCTTCTCCATCATCTAGGTAGTAGAAGTAAACGCCATCTGGTAAATCAATTCCGTCCCATTGACCGGCCCAATTGTTTTGGTAATTACTTATTTTATACACTTGGTTACCCCAACGATTAAATAGTGTCAATTCGCTATTTGGATAGCCTTCGATTCCTTGTATTACAAAGAAATCGTTTACACCATCTCCATTTGGAGAAAATCCATCATAAAAGGTTAGTTCCGTTACTGGGCAATCAACAACGATGGTAACAGTCGTCGTGTCACAACCCATGCTGTTACAAATCACATATGTATATCCGTCTGTATCATTGCAAAAACCATCTTCTGGGACATATGTAATCGTACAATCAGGGTTTGCGAAAGCCACTCCATTTTGAGGACCGATGCCACCATCAGATACTGGAAGTACATAAAATCCAGTTGACATATTTCCTGGAACGATATCGTTTCCACAAACATTCGTAACAACTGAGGTATTTAGGGAGGTAGAATCCGTATCTTCTACAGCAACTGGGATTCCCATTTCATCATCTTCAACTACCGTAATATCAAAAAAGGTAGTATCGCAGACCATAAAATCATCACAGATATAAACACAGAACATCTCCGTTCCGAGCGCTATAGCTTCAACGTCTATACATAAAGTTAAGTTATTTGGATCAAAGGTAACAGCGTTTGCTGCATTTGAACCACATAAATACACCGAATCGGTTATATTTCCTGACAGTTCTGATTGATCAAGGCAGTAAGTTTCGCTGATTCCTAATCGAATGGTATCTGTAATAGTCTCTGGTTGAGGTGCTACAGAACAAACAATCATGAAAGTAGTATCCACATTGCCCATATCGTCAGTAATATAAATACATGCTGTATCTTTTCCGATATCCATACTGTTGTAAGTAACACAATTAGTGACTACATCGACCGTAAAGTCAATATATTCACCTGAGTTATCAGGACATCCATTTTCTATGTTAGTTACAGTACCAGGTAGGTCTGACAAATCAAAATCACAATAAGTTTCCGTAGCGTTTAGATAGATTGTATCGTAGTAATAATCTGGTCCGTTAAGGATGAAAGTGATCGCCATATTTGTGGTATCACATATCCCCATATCATCACAAACAACGATACAAGCAGTATCTGTACCGTTTGACATGCCTTGATAGCTGACACAATAGGTCATCAAGTCAATTGTAAAGTTCACATTATCGTTAGAAGAGGATGGACAAATATTGTAAATCGTATCAGGGACACCTGGTAAGACAGCTGTATTAATACAGAACAAATCAGGGGTCGTATTATAAATCGTATCAACAAATTCATGTGTTCCAACTCCACCCGGAATAGAAACATTAGCAATGATTGTTGTGGTATCGCAAAGTCCTAAAGAATCACAGAATACAAAGCATCCTATATCCGTACCTGGACTGGAAGCAACAACGACTACACATGAGTCTCCGTTTACCAAATTCATGATTGCTGCAGTTCCAGAATTTGCTGGACATACATTGGTTACACTTTCCAATTCACCGGGTAGTTCACTGAAATCGAAGCATTCCACAGAGTTATCACCCAAAAACATATTGAGTATCAACGTATCTGGAATAACGCAGGAAACATCGACATAAAATGTATCGCTGCACCCGATTGCATTATCAATGATTATTACTTCCGTAAATCCCTGATCAAATCTCAATGTGGTTCCATTGGCCTCAAACGTTTGATTGACTCCCATGACCGAAGGTGTTTGAATTGCTACCACGAAAATAATCATATCAGTGTATACATTACTGTCTACACCACCTACTATTAATTCGTTTGTAGGGTCGTGTACCCAGTTTCCTTCAGGATCAACCGAATTCATAAAAGTAACCAGTTCATCGATCGTTTCAAATGAAGCCAGGTTATAGGGATCTCCGTTAATTGTCCAGTTTTGAAGTACATAGGTACTCGGCATAAAAAGAGCGGAGTAGCTATAGCGAGTAATCGTATCAAAATCACATTGTGCAATACCATTATTATAGGCAAGGCCATCTGCAAGGATTTGATAATTGGTAATTTCAGAGGTAGGTATATCTACACAAAGCTCAGCAAGGACCGAGCAATTAGAAATTTGAAGATAAGTCGTGTCTTGAATATCAAGAATGGAATCAGCGACCATTCCTGGATTGAAAAAAGTATTAGAATTTCCAAATAAGGAAGTTAATCCGAGTGAAAATACTATTAGTGTCGTTAGGGTATAGCGCATAAAATTATTCTTCATGGCGTTTGTTTTTCTAAGTCTGAGTTTTTTGTTTAAACGCTCTAGTTACAATTACAAAAGCATTCTTAATAGACCAATACAAATGTATATTGATAGATTAAATGGAATATGTTCTAATGGTTGTTATTTTCAAATTGAAGGCATCACGAAAGAAATTCGTGTCACATAGCGTGGGTATGTATATGTGAACTATTTGTCCAAAACCATGCCAATAAGCTAAATCATTAACTTACAAGCAGAAGCGCCTGTAAACATTAGGTATTTATACCATTTGGCTTTATCATATATTAAATAACATAAATTCATAAAATACTAAACAGCAATGATTAATAAATATTAAAAATATTTAAATCTTAAAATTTAGCACATCCCTTTTTTATTGATTTTCTTGAAAAAAAATATAACAATAAAACTTGATGTGTGTAAAATTTTTATGCGATATTCGATTTTGATAATCAAAGAGCTTAGAAACTGTTTAAAAACCTGTTCGGCTGGCCAAACGGATTCCAAAAAGAATAAAAAAACCACATTTATGAAAATTGAAGCATTAACCATTTATCCAGTAAAATCACTTCGTGGCATTTCTCTGCGCACAGCAAAAGTTACCAAAAGGGGGCTTGAACACGATAGAAGATGGATGATAACGGATTCCAACTTTAATTTCATCACTCAGCGAACACATCCTGTTCTTGCTTTGATTGAGGTCAAGATCCAAGGCGATACCCTTCAATTCAACTATTCTAAAGGCCATCCAAGTTCGATTGAGGTTCCTGCTTTTCCCTTACGAAAAGGGCCATTGGTAGAAGCTACCGTATTTGACAAAAAGTGCAAAGCTTTACCCGTTAGCAAGGTTGCGGATGAATGGTTTTCAAGTATATTAGAAGGCGAATACCGACTTGTATACATGCCCGAAGAAAGTAAGCGATTGGTAAAACCTGAATATGATGCTATTGTCAGTTTTGCTGATGGCTACCCTATTCTACTAGCTGGGGCAGCTTCGTTGGCAGATCTAAATGCAAAGCTAGAACAGCCTGTTCCGATGAATCGATTTAGACCAAATATTGTGATTAGTGGTGAAGCCTCATTTGGGGAGGATCATTGGGAATACTTTACGATTAATGGTTTGTCATTTTGGGGAGTGAAGCCTTGTTCGCGGTGCTTGATGACTACTGTAGATCAATCAAAAGGAGTGAAATCTGGAGCAGAGCCGCTAAAGACTTTGTCTACCTATCGGAAAGTGGATAATAAAGTAAAATTTGGTTTGAATGTAGTTTGGGAGCATTTGAAATGGGATGGTGAAGGGGATGCGGTACTTGGTGTTGGGGATGAGATTGTAGTAGAGCATCGGAGGGCGTTTTGATTTTCATGAGATGCAGAGATGCTAAGTTTTCCCACCATCGTGATTGGAGGTATGGGTGCGCTGAGGTTTTATGTTGCGTAAGCAAAACAATTCTAACAAAACTATTACTTAAGTCCTTATTGTGGAAATAAAACTTATTTCGTTTTAAACGAAGACATCCAATACTATTAGAGAACACAGAATGATGCTGGCAACTCCGTTGGTAGTAAAGAATGCGAGATTGACTTTTGAAAGATCGTTTGGTTTGACTAGTAAGTGCTGATAGAAAAGTAGTGAAACGAAGGCTGCTACCCCACCCCATTGTAAATAACTGAATTCGTTGTAAGCCAAACTCAATTGATAGCTCGCGTATATGACAACTCCAGCGCATAACAAATGTAGAAAGGATGAAAGCATCAAAGACTTCTTTTGCCCCAAAGCTGAAGGGACAGAATGTAGATCTAAGGAACGATCAAAACCTTCGTCTTGCATCGCATAAATAATATCAAAACCACTCACCCAAAGCAAGACAGCAACACTATACAAAACAGGTATCCAATCGAATCTTCCCGTCACTGCAAGATAAGCCCCTATCGGTGCTAACGACAGTCCTAATCCCAAAACAAAATGACATAAAGCGGTAAACCGTTTAGTATAACTATAACCTAAAATAACCAATAAAGCAATCGGAGATAAATAAAAGCAAAGTGGATTGATTAACCAAGAAACGAGTACGAATAAGGCTGAGTTTGCGATCACAAAGATCAGTGCCGCCTTGGGACTAATTACTCCTGCAGGAACTTCTCTGGTAGCTGTACGTGGATTTTTTGCGTCTATGTCTCTGTCCAAATATCGGTTGAAAGCCATGGCCGCTGATCGAGCAAAAACCATGGCTAGTATAACTAAAGCAAACAAACGCCATTCGATGCCTGTTCCCATTTCTAAACTAGCTAGAAAGAACCCCAGCAAGGCGAAAGGTAAGGCAAAAATTGTGTGACTAAATTTGATTAATGATAAGTATGATTTCATTGGAAGTTTTAGTTACAATTTCAGTTGTAGTTTAAATTTGTCACAAGCTCCGGTCTAATTGGAAAACAAGTATTTTATATACAACTTTTAAAACGATCTGCTAAAGTAGTAAGTTATCATTAAAACAACATTCTCAAGGGAAATGTTTAAAACGAAAAACGCCTGCATGAACAAGTCATACAGGCGTTTTTTAAGGTAAAACCTAAATGCTAATTACTGAGCAGCTGGTGCCGTAATTGCTTTAGGAGCAGGCTTTGCAGGTGCATTTGGATCAGGAGTAACTTCACCCTTGATCGTCAAGAAAGTTTGAGCAGGGTTTGTGTTCGCTGTAATAGTTACACGCTTGCTTTGCTTTCCTTTCTTTCCTTTAGAGTCAAATACAACATCGATCTCACCAGTTCCTCCTGGAGGAATCGGCTCTTTTGGCCAGTTAGGTACAGTACAACCACAGCTACCTTTTGCGTTGCTGATGATTAGAGGCTCAGAACCAGAGTTCGTGAACTTGTACTTGTGGTTTACTTTCTCACCAGCATCGATTACACCGTAATCAAATTCTAGTTTATCGAAAGACATAGTTGTAGTAGGACCTGCAGGTGCAGCAGGAGCAGCTGGTTTAACAGCTCCAGGAGCAGTTGTATTAGCAGTAGGATTGTTTACTGCATTTTCAGTAGTTAAACTTGCACGTGCGTCTGCAGCAGCGTCAGATGTAGCACTTCCGCCTGTAAGGCCATCAAAAGCACCAAAAAGGTACGCTACAAATAGTAGGGCTACAACCCCAAAAATACCGAATGAAATTTGCTTAGATTTTTCCATTATTATCTGATTTTTTTTAAAGAATTAAGCGAATGAGTTTGCAAAAATAGGTTATTTATATCAAATATGAAAGCGCCAAGCTTATTCAGCATCATATTCGATACGAGCATAAAAGTAAGCCAATTGAATTAAACCTGCTGTTAATGAGGATCGAACAATTGTTAATGAGTTGTTAATAGCTGTTTAACAATCTTTTCTATTGACTTTCAGCTGCAAATAAACAAATATTATTCCTATTTAGAATATATATATTCCTCAAAATCTGTCAGTGATTTACTATTTAGACAGGTTTCTGCAGTTAGCTGTCCTTTTCGAGCAGCATAAACACCAAAGCGGATATCATGAATACCTTCACGACTGTGTGCATCAGGATTTATTGAAATCAACACCCCTTTTTCCTTTGCATACGGAATCCATGTATAATCAATATCTAGTCGATAAGGGTTGGCATTTAATTCAATTGAAACGCCATTGGCTGCACAGGCATCAATAATTTTTGCATGATCGATGGGATAACCTTCTCGCGACAGTAAGAGACGTCCAGTTGGGTGACCCAATATTTTTGTATATGGATTTTCTATTGCTTTGAGCAAACGAGAAGTCGCTTTTTCTTTGTCCATCTTGAGGTTGGTGTGAACAGAGGCAATGATGAAGTCAAACTGCTTTAAGATAGCTTCTTCATAATCTAGACTTCCATCATTCAAAATATCAGATTCAATGCTTTTGAAAATTTTGAAGTCATTCATTTTTGCATTGAGCTGATCTATTTCTTCCCACTGTGTTTGGAGTCGATCAACTTTTAGTCCGTTGGCATAAAAAGCAGCTTTGGAGTGATCTGTAATGGCGATGTAGCTATACCCTACTTCCTTTGCGTAGCTTACCATTTCTTCTAAGGTGTGTATGCCGTCACTATAGGTCGTATGCGAGTGAATGACGCCTTTGATGTCGGATGCTTCTATTAGTTTGGTCGGTAATTCTTTTTTAATAGCAAGATCAACGATAGCTGCTGTTTCACGAAGTTCAGGAGCGATGAAAGGGATTTTTGCTTTTGCAAAAACATCGTCTTCTTTTGCCATTCCTGTGAAGTCTTTTGATTTAGCTTTCGCTAAAAAGCCTTTGATAAAATCAGGACTTGAGGTATGTCTGAATTTTTTGGAACCAAAGGATTCCAAAGAGCAAGCATGTAAGGTTACCTCGGTTTCTTTAAACACACCGTGGTAGGTGGCCTCCCCTATTTTTTCCGAAAGGATATAGTTCTTATCGTCAAAAAGTTCATCTATGTTTTTATCGGTTGCTACCAAAACTTCGACCTTATTTACAATCGGACAATAACGTCCCATTTCGCCAACAAAATCGATGGCTTTCGGTTTTAGTTTTTTGTTCAACCATTTTAAATATTCTTGTGCTTTAGGTTCAATCGCTGCGTAATGTGATTTCCCACGTGACTGCAGATGGTACTCTAATTTTTTTCGGAGATCCTCTTGGGTTTTGGCTCCAAAGCCTTTCAACTCAACTAAGCGATTTTCATTACAGGCGTAGAGCAACTCTCCTATTGTTTCAACTTCCAGTTCCTTCCAAAGTGACAATATTTTTTTGGGACCAAAGCCTTTGATTTCTAACATCTCACGTATGCCTACAGGAGTTTTTGCTTTGTATTCCTCTAAGGCTGAAAGTTTACCTGTAGAAATAATTTCTTGTATTTTTGAAAGGGCTCCTTTACCAACGCCTTTGACTGCTTCTATTTCTTTTTCAGACATTTCCGTTAACGGTGTCTGCAACTTTCGAAGTTGAATATATACGTTGGAATAGGATTTAAAACGATATGGATTCTCGCCGTG
>CALGLS010000541.1 GCA_937959375.1 uncultured Saprospiraceae bacterium | reverse complement strand
TGCATACGAACCATGGAGTAAAAAAGATGAAGCAGATTTGGCGATGATGTATAGTGAAGGAAAAACGGTGGAAGAAATGTCAAACAAATTTCAACGTCAACCAGGAGCTATAAATGCTCGTGTCGAAAAACTTGGCCTTGTTCCTAGAAAGGCTGTAGCTTAATTAAAATGCATGATTGTAGCTGTCGTAGCGCTTTTGCTGCGGCAGCTTTTTTTTTGCTTGCGCATGAAGCTGCGATTCATTCTTAAAAAAATTGATTGTTCAGAAGGAAATCCGAAATTCCTTTTTTTTGTGGAAAGATAAAAATCAAGCATCACGTTAGAGAGTAACTTCGGACTTCGGACTTCCGTCCAAATCAGGTTGACTAAACAATTGTAAAATAATAAAACATCATGACCAACTATACCACCGATCACCTCACCATAAAGGCCTGGGCAGAAGAAGACCGCCCTCGCGAAAAATTATTACTAAAAGGGAAAAAGAATTTAAGTGATGCCGAGTTGCTGGCCATCATTATTGGTTCCGGTTCGAGAGATGAAACCGCTCTAGGTTTGTCACAACGAATGCTCGCTAAATTCGATTCCAACTTAAATGAACTAGGCCGCCAAAATATAAACGAACTAATGAAGTTTAAAGGAATCGGAGAAGCAAAAGCCATTGCTATTTCTGCAGCCCTAGAGTTGGGCCAACGTCGCCAACTTTCTAACATAAAGGATCGCCCCAAAATAACATCTAGCCGCGATGCCTTCAACGCAATCGCTCCACTGATTGTAGATTTACCGCACGAAGAGTTTTGGATTCTATTATTGAACCGCTCTAATATTGTCATTGGGCGCGAGCGCATTAGTACGGGTGGGGTAGCGGGCACCGTTGTTGACGCAAAGTTGATTTTTAAAACCGCGCTTCAATCTTTGGCCCCAGCCATCATCCTTTGTCATAATCACCCTTCTGGAAATTTACGTCCCAGTCAAGCAGATATTGATATCACAAAAAAGTTGAGAAAAGGAGGTGAGTCGATAGACGTGACGGTTTTGGATCATTTGATTGTGTCGGAGCGGGGGTATTATAGTTTTGCGGATGAGGGGGTGTTGTGAGAGGGACCGAAGTTGGAAGACGGAAGTTCGAAGTTTTCCCTCTAACGTGTGTATAAAATGAGTTAATTTAAAATTGAAATAAACATGTCTGTGAAGTTTAAATTTGAAAATCTGATCGTTTGGAAAAAGGCAATGGATTTAGGGGAAGCTATTAATGTAATGGTAGCTTCTTTTCCAGATGAAGAAAAGTATAACCTGTCTTCTCAGGCAAGAAGAGCTGCTGATTCAATTGCGCTAAATATTGCTGAAGGAGCAATTGGACATACAAACAAAGAGTTTAAAAGGTTTTTAGGTTTTTCCATTCGATCATTAGCAGAAGTAGTTACTTGTTTATATAAAGCTAGGAGAAGAAACTATATTGATGTTAATGAATTCAGTCGAAAGTATAATGAGGCTTATAATCTGATGAACATGATGGTTGGTTTAAGAAATAAGTTAGGTTGAAATGTACATTAGAGGGAAACTTCGGACTTCGGTCTTCGGTCTTCCGTCTAAAAACCCTACCTTTGCCTCCCCTAAACAAACAAACCCAAAAAACTGTTACATCTCCTTAAATAAACAACTAACACCACTCCTTGAGTAAAAAAAATAAAATAGATTATCTCCTGCTCGGCCGCCTACTATCTTGGGCGAAGCCATACAGAGCTATATTTATTTTGGCCGGTGTGCTAGCTGCAGTGTTGGCACCTATCGCAACGCTACGCCCATACCTCGTTAAGGTAATGGTAGATGAGCATATTTTTAAGTTTGATGGAGAAGGGATGAAGCGGATCGCACTGTTGATCATTGTTGTTTTGTTGATTGAAGTTTTGTTGCGATATGTGTTTATTTATTCCACGAGTTGGTTGGGACAATCCGTAATTCGGGATTTGAGAATGGCAGTCTTTAAGCATTTGACCTCTTTGCGGTTGAAGTATTTTGATACAACACCAATTGGCACGGCAACTACCCGAACCATCAATGATATCGAAACCATCAACACTGTTTTCTCGCAAGGAGTCATCACCATCATTGCAGATGTGCTGACGGTATTTGCTGTATTCGGAATTATGATGTACACCAGTTGGAAGCTGACCTTAGTATGTTTGACGGTGTTACCATTTCTATTAATCGCAACTTACATTTTTAAAGAAAAAGTAAAAGTTTCTTACCAATCGGTGCGAACTAAAATTTCAGAAATGAACGCCTTTCTCCAAGAGCGTATTTCGGGCATGCGGATCGTGCAAATTTTTAATGCAGAACAAGAAGAGATGGAGGTGTTTAAAAAAATCAACCGAGAATATACGCAAGCGAATTTAAATTCGATTTTATATTATGCCATCTTCTTTCCAGTTGTAGAAATAATAACGGCGACCTCACTTGGACTAATGGTTTGGTTTGGAGCACGTGAAGCAATTATGGGAACCGGAGTAACCGCAGGTACACTCGTTGCCTTTCCATTATTTTTATCTATGCTGTTTCGGCCCATTCGAATGTTGGCAGATAAGTTCAATACCTTGCAAATGGGTTTGGTGGCTTCCGAACGAGTTTTTGATTTACTTGACGATACTAGTTTTATTGACAACAAAGGAAGCATCGAGGTGAAGCAATTAAAGGGTGAAGTTGAATTTAAAGAAGTAGACTTTGCTTACAATATGCCAGATTTTATTCTAACAGATCTTTCATTTAAAATAAGCGAGGGTGAAACCTTGGCCATCGTTGGTAGCACCGGATCCGGTAAGTCGACCATCATTAATATTCTAAACCGTTTTTACGAAACTCAAAAAGGAGAGATATTGATTGATGGTGTAAATATCAAAGAATATGAACTACTAAGTCTGCGTCGTCGAATTGCAGTCGTTCTCCAAGATGTATTTTTATTTTCGGGAACGGTAATGGAAAACATAACGCTACGCGATGATACGATCAGTAGAGAAAAAGTAATTGAAGCAGCTAAGATGATTGGCGCACATGAGTTTATCGAAAAGCTACCCGGAAGTTATGACTATAAAGTAATGGAACGTGGCGCTACACTGTCGCTCGGACAGCGGCAACTCATTTCCTTCGTTCGTGC
>CALGLS010000540.1 GCA_937959375.1 uncultured Saprospiraceae bacterium | reverse complement strand
CTGGACAAATGCATACACTGATCTAAAAGTAGCATTAGACAATGCAGTTGCAGGTCAATCTCTTTGGGTAGCAATGGGTACTTATTATCCTGACGCAACAGATCGTAGTATTTATTTTGAGATCATGGACGATGTACAAATCTATGGTGGATTTTTGGGAACTGAAACAACACTTGGTCAAAGAGATTACGAAAACAATCCTACCATTCTTAGTGGAGATATTGGTGTAGCAAATGATTTAACTGACAATTCTTTTACGGTAATTTATACCGAAGACGTAACCAGCGCTACTGTGGTAGATGGTATCATCATCGAAGGTGGTTCTGCAAATGATGGATCAAGTATTTACACTGCACACAAGAAAGGTGGTGGATGGTACAACCGTAGTATTGCTAGCGGTACTATCGCAAACCCTATTATTCAAAACTGTATTTTCAGAGACAATTATGCCGACAAATTTGCTGGTGCTCTTTACAATCATGCACAGTCTGATTCTGAAGCAAGCCCTATTATCATCAATTGCTTATTTGAAAATAATGAGTCAGATGAAAGAGGTGGAGCAATCACAAATGATGGTGATAGTTCTCCGAAAATCATTAGAACAACTTTTCTCAACAATAATTCTACAGAAGGTGGTGCAATCTACAACAACGGTCACAATAATGTAGTACTCCCTCAAATTTATAATTCTATTTTTACAGGTAACTCGTCTCCTAATTCGAATCATGGTGGTGCAATCTACAATTTTGGAAAAGGTAATGGTGGTGAAGCAAGTCCAACAATTATTAATTCTGTTTTCAATTTAAATCAAGCTGGTCATGGTGGTGCTATTTATGGTATCGCTACTGAATATGGTATAGTTGTTCCTAAAATTGTGAATAGTGTTTTTTACAAAAACTTTGCAGATCAAAACGCAGGTGCGATATATGCTTCTGAGTCATTTCAAGGCAACAATCAAGTTTCTGTTTACAACACGATCTTTTGGGATAATGACAATGGCTCTACTGGTGGACCAGTATTTCACTTTAGTGGAACGGAGACACCTGTTATCGAACTAAACGATGTATTGGTTGATACGACTAATTGTGCTCTTTTACACCATAGCTCTACTGGCCAAGTAAGTTGCAATGGTAACATGCTTTACGAATTAGATCCTAACTTTGAAGATGCGACTAATGGTGATTTTCGCTTAAAGCAAAATTCACCTGCTATTAATATGGGTAATGACGTACACATGCTAATTGACATTTGTGATTTAGATGGTGATGAAAATATTACTGAGCAAATTGATATTGATCTTGACTTGAATGGCCGTTTTGATGGAACTATTGATTTGGGACCATTTGAGAAGGTTGGTGGCTTACCAATTGAGTTGCTTTCTTTTGATGCAAAATTCGATGGTAAAAAAGTAACACTGAATTGGGTAACACTTTCAGAAATAGGTAATGATTACTTCTCAATTGAGCGCTCTAACAATGGAGTTGACTTCCGTGAAATTGCGAAAGAACAGGGAGCTGGAGATAGTGAAATGGCTAGAACATATTCGATTTATGATGAAAATCCAAACACAGGATTAAACTACTATAGACTAAAACAAATCGATTTTGATGGTAGCTATTCATACAGTATGATTCGTTCAGTAGAAGTAAGAAGCGGTGTGGAAGTTTCGACTTTCCCCAACCCAGTTGCAACTCAACTAAATATTTCATTGACAGATTTTGAAGAGCGTTCAATTGATTACGAAATCTATCACGTTTCTGGAAAGAGAGTTTATCAAGGAAGTGCAGATGTAAACGAAGGGTTAGTGGTTGTTTCTCTTGACAATATTAAAAATCTACAGCCGGGTCAGTACATGATTCGCATTACAAATACGAATGAAGGTGATCTTTACGGAAACTTCATTAAAGTTAGGATGTAAAAAAAGACATTTTATTTTGATGCTTTTTGATTTAATCCACTGGCGATAATTTTGTCAGTGGATTTTTTTGTTTTGACGGTTAGTACTTTTCATGGAATCATTTCTGATAGCCTGCCTGGTCGACTTAATTACTGTTGCCCTAATTAGCGATAAAACTAACCACACGATCTACCACCATAGGTTTCTTAATCAAATTATAGTGACCATCACCTTCGGTAATCAAAAAAGAGATATTATCCCAGTGCTCAGCGATGCTTTCACTAGCAGCAAATGGTACCACCTTATCTTCTCTATCATGAACCAATAAAGTCTTATTCACCTGAATTGAATCATAGGCTTTACTGACATCTATCTCATTCAAACGATGACCTAACTTTTTTTCAAGAATTTTAGTGAGTTCTTTATGAACGGAATTCGGGAGATGAATAAACTTGACGTAATGATCAATAACCCGTTCCAAGGCAGAGGGAACTGCGATCAGCACCAATCGTTCTAGCTTGATTTCAGGAGCCAAACTAGACAAAGTAAAAACAGTCGATGCACCTCCAAAGGAATGTGCGACAATGCTGTGTACTCCCCCAACTTGATTGATAATGGCTCGAATTGCTCCTCCAAAATGAAGTAAGTTGGTTTGCTTACCATATGAATTACCGTGGGCAGGTCCGTCAATTGCTACCACTTTAAAACCTTGTTGTATTAAATCAGGAACAAAGCTACGCAGAGCCGTTCCTCTTGATTCCCAGCCATGTATGAGCAATACGATTTTATCACCCTTACCCCATTCATAAGCTTTCAGTAGACGACCAGCATACATAAAGTCGAAGACTCTTGCTTTCTCAAGAATGCTATCTGATCGCTTATGTTGCGCTCGTATTCTTGGAGTAGAGAAAAGGTTGTAAGCTATTTTAGCTGTTTGCTTGGGGAATATCGGCCCTAGCGTTGAAAACGCAAAACGCAATAGATTAAAAATGAAGGGCTCCTTCGCTTTCGGTTTAGCTGTTTTTTTATTTACGTTCGGTGGTAGTTGTATCACTTCGTAAGTATGAGGCATAGCTTATTTTTTTGACTAAACATGAAATTGTTGTGATTAGTGGATGGCTTTGTGTTTTTGGATTTGAAGTTCTCTTCTAACGTGTTTACACCCTAGTGGGAAACTTCTGTCTTCCATCTTCGGACTTTCGTCTCCTCAAAAATACCGATCGGTTTTATTTCTTAATTCCTTCAATCATCTCTAATAGTTGACCAGCCATTGGCATAAACTTATTCACATCTTTATGAATTCTGGAAAGCATGATACCACCTTCGAGCGTTCCAATAAATCGGGAAGCAAATAAATCAGCATCTACACCTTCTTGAATCTCTCCTTTTTCCATTCCTTTTTCTATTGTTCGCATCAAACCATAGTGCCATTGCTTGATGGCCTCTACCACTTTGTCTTGGAGCATTGGCATATTATCGTCTGCTTCTATTGAGGTATTTAGAATTGGACAACCGCCCTCGACAGGTGGATTGAGTACGCGCTCTTTGTAGAAATAAACAACTGTTTTTAGTTTGTCAATTGAGTTGTCGATGACCGAAGTTCTAGTTCTGATTTCATTAGCGACAGCAGCAACTGCATATTTGAAAGCGGCTAAAGCAATTTCTTCTTTAACGCCTTTTTTGTCTACTCCATCTTTTTTGAAATTTCCGTAGATGCCTCCTTTCGTCAATCCAGTTGCGTCCATAATATCAGAAATGGATGTCCCATGAAAGCCTCTTTGATTGAACAAAACAGCAGCTTTTTCGATAATATGACGCCTAGTTTCTTCTGATTTACCCATACTCGCTTATTCTTTGGTTGATAATATCAAGATGAATTAAATTGTGAAAGTGCGTAAAAAACAACATTTCCCGAAAGGTCAACTTATCCATTACAGGATGTGGCAAACGGTACTTATCTAAATCCCCTTCTGTCCATTTATCCAGTCTTGTTTCAAATTTAGACCCAATCATTTTCCAGTTTTCAAGCATCTTTTGAAGATCCGATAAGTCCTCAGCTCTAGGACCGTAACCAGTACCTGTTGCATCTACTCCATCTCCCAATTTTTCTTTATAAAAGGCATGCATCTCTTCATAAGTTCGAGAACCATTTTTTGAGGTTCCAAAAACTCTAAATAGCATCTTTGATTTATTGAGTGCAGATGCAACGGGAAAAGTAGAGACAATAAGATGCGATAAGTTTTCAGCAGCAGACCACTTCCCTTCTGGTTTGAAATGAAGTTGTTCGTCAGTAAGACTTGCCATCTTTGTGGCTACCAGTTCAAAACTTTCACTGATGGCTGCTTTGATTGAAGCATTAGAGTGGATTGTTTTAATATCTATCATAATCTTGATTTTAATCAAAAATAAACCAATCGGTCTTTTTTTCCAAATTTTTTAACAATTTTATTTTCATACGAGGATTGAGTGAAGTCGGAAGACCGAAGTCCGAAGATGGAAGTTTCCCGCGATCGTGTATCCACGTTAGAATAGCACTTCGGACTTCGGTCTTCGGACTTCCGTCTTCCCCAAAACAAATCCCCCTCAATTCCTCTTTTTTCCTATATTTGCCGCATGAAAATATATCTACACACAGGTAGCAATATTGGAGACAGATATGAGCAACTAGAAGAAGCAATAACGCATATTGAACAAGAGATAGGGCCTGTCACAGCGACTTCGTCTATTTATGAGACAGAACCTTGGGGAAATACGGATCAACCTAATTTTTTCAATCAAGCATTAGAAGTTGATACAGACTTTGAGCCAATCGTAGTTTTGGATAAAATCCATGAAATTGAAGAGCGAATGGGGAGAGTGCGTACCCAAAAATGGGCGAAGCGAAACATAGATATCGATCTAATTCTCTATGGTGATAAGATTCTAAAATCGGAAAAACTAACCATTCCTCATCCTCACATGCATAAGCGGAATTTTGTGCTGATCCCTATTATGGAAATTGCTGGAGAATTCGTTCATCCTGAATTGGGTGAAACGATAGAAGAGTTGTACATTCGCTGTGACGACTCACTTGAAGTAATAATGCTTGAGAAAGAATGAAAAATCCTTTTCCATACCGCTTCATCGCCATTGAGGGAAACATTGGCGCTGGAAAAACAACTCTTTGCCACCAGCTGCAAAAAGATTACGACTGCCGATTGGTACTGGAGCAGTTCACTGACAACCCTTTCCTTCCCTTCTTTTACGAAAATCAAGAACGATATGCTTTCCCTGTTGAATTGTTTTTCATGACGGAACGACATAAGCAATTGCAAGAAAATGTGGCGCAGCAAAATCTATTTCAAGAG
>CALGLS010000539.1 GCA_937959375.1 uncultured Saprospiraceae bacterium | reverse complement strand
ATCAACATAGCCTCATCATAGTCAGCCTCTCCCATATCTACGATCATGGTATGTACATCTTCGGTTCCATCTATTCGCTGAGCGGTGGCTAATGGCAAGTAAACGCGTTCTGTTTCTCGCTTTCTCTCTTCTGTGAATACGCCAACTATTTGAAATTTGACACCTTTTATTTCTAGGTATTTTCCTAATGGGTCTTCATCTTCTTCAAACAATTCTTCTCGCACTGCCTCTCCCATTACAACCACTTTTCGGCGCAGGTCCATATCTGTTTGATTCAAAAAACGTCCGCTGGTTAGTATTGGATTTTCGATGTAGTAGTGTTCTGGTGGAACGCACTGTACTCGATAAGCTAGACTTTTATTTTTGTAGGCGATGAAATAATTCCCATTCATGTTGTAGCGAGCACTTGTTCTTTTGCTACCCTCTACATCTTTGATTGCTTCAAGGTCAGGAGTGGTGTAACCAATGAAGCGGCCAGCAGGAAGTCCTTTGTAAGGAACAGAGGTTTGGTCGGCCCAAATGTAAAGTACATTCTCTGCGTCATTAGAAAAGTTACGCGTAGCACTATTCTGTAATCCTTTACCAGCTCCTAGTAGAATGACAAGCATAAATATTCCCCACCAAACGGAGAGTGCCGTTAGTATGGTTCGCAATTTGTGTCTACTGAGCGAACTAAATATTTCTTGCCATTTGTCTACGTCAATCATGTTTTATCAATTACAATTTTAGTTTTTAAACTTGATTTAGGACACCAGTTCTTCTCTTTCAATCAATCCATCTTTCAAGTGAATGATTCGGTTTGTCATCCTAGCGATATCTTCTTCGTGGGTAACAATTATCATGGTGATTCCTTCTTTATTTACTTGTTTAAAAATTTCCATAACGTCGTGGGACGTTTTTGAATCGAGTGCTCCAGTCGGTTCATCTGCCAAAATTACTTTTGGGTTAGTGATTAAGGAGCGTGCAATGGCTACTCTTTGTTGTTGTCCCCCTGAGAGTTGAGTGGGTAAGTGATGTGCCCATTCTTTTAGTCCAACTCGTTCCAGATAATCAACGGCAAGCGCTTGTCTTTTTTTGCGATCTACTTTTTGGTAATAAAGTGGAAGTGCTACGTTTTCCATAGCAGATTTGAAGTTCAATAAATTAAAGGATTGAAAAACAAAACCGAGCAATTGATTGCGGTACATAGCCGCTTGCTTTTGTGAGAGATTAATCATTGGCGTATCGTTGAGTAGATATTCGCCAGAGTCGTACTCATCGAGTAAACCCAGTATGTTTAGTAGCGTTGACTTACCTGATCCTGAGGACCCCATAATGGAAACGAACTCGCCTTGATTGATTGTAAGATCAATTCCCTTCAGTACTTCAAGGCTATTGTAATCTGTGTGGTAAGATTTTCGAATATTTTGTAAGCTTATCATTTAGTTAGTTGGTTCTCATTCAGTTGATAATTTAATGAAGCCGTATAAGCAATTCCCGAAGCTAAATTTACTAATAACTTTGGGAAACCTGATCTTAATACTTTGTAACATAAATTACAAAGTATCTAAAGCAAGTTCACTATTAATTCTTCATTTTCCTAATTACCGACTGACAGCACCTTCTGCTAGTATGTTTAAAGCTTAATCGGTGTCGTCAAAGAACGTAAGCTGCTGCAACTTGACAAAAAACTATGGATTAAAGTAAGCTTTAGACAGACGAATCGATCAAATTCATCGGTAATTTTATTAGATCATGGAACAATCTTTAGTAATGAAGTCGAAATAAAAGGCAAAAAGTTACTTCCAATTTTGCTTTCATTTTAACATTGGCCACAGGATTTGTCAAAGATCGATAATTTTTAAAATGACAACGCAGCATTTCAGAACTAAGGTCGTTACCTTATTGAAGTTGTTTAAGGTTTCTCATTATAGCTTGAAACAAACGCTTTAAACTGCTTCATTTTAATAAGATGCAGATGACGCCACAATTGGTGGGAAAGATTTTGCAACTTAATTTTTTGTTATAAAAACAACGTTTTATTACTGATGTCTATCAATAAGTTAATTACATTCTTAGTTGTACTTCTAGTACTTTCTTCCTGTTCTAAGCGATCAGAAGACACGAATATACTTATCAATATAGAGAACGAATTTACGGTATCAATGATTGAGACATTAAGTCCTTCCACTAATCCGTTAAATTTTAAGCTGAATACGATCAACAAGTTAGAATGCAGTAACTATGAAATCATTCATTCAAAATCTACTTCTGATGGCCGCGTAATTCTTTCGATTGATTATATCAGTGAACCTGAAGATTGCATTGCTGACTCAGCTCATATTAGTTCTGAAATTCCGGTTGGTAGATTGTCAAATGGTAGTTACTTATTTCAATTGAATTTAGAAAAAGGATCTATTCTAAATGAGGGTACCCTTACCATTGATAATAAAGCATATACGGTTGAGCTAGATAGTTATCACGGCATTGACTTTCCAGTCAAAAAACTAAATAAAATACCCGATGCTTATGTTTGGGGACAAATCAATGTGGCTCCTGAAGCGCCAAATAATATCATAGAAGAGTTGCTAGAAGAATTAAGTGATATCACAGATGAAAGCAGCTTAGCTCCTGGCAATTATGGACATTTTAAAATTGATGATGATCATGATTTCAGTTTTGATGCCAATCAAGCATTGAACTTCTCCCCTAGCGAAACGAGTTCTTTTATTTTCAGTTTATCAAATACTACAGAAACTGATATCAAAAGTGTTTTAGATACTTATCGTAATGCTTACGAAGGCAAAATTGATATTCAGTTAATAACTTCAGAAGGAGAAATTCTCTAGATTTCAAAACTAAATCCTTTCGCTACAAACTCTTCATATTTTTCTCGATCAAATTTATACAATTTAGCAGGACGATGTGCCACTCCTTCTTGCATTTCATTTAAATCAATTAAAAGATTCATGGAGATAATTTTCTTTCGGAAATTCCGCTTGTCCAATTCTGTTTCCAATATTGCCTCATAAAGATGTTGTAACTGCGTCAGCGTAAACTTACGAGGTAGCAATTCAAATCCAACAGGACGACCGCGAACTCTTCTTTTCAAGCGTGCAAAACAAGCCTCTAATATTTCGTTGTGATCAAAAGCCAGTTCATCCAATTTTGAGATAGAATGCCACATGACCTTTTCTGCGATTGAGGCAGGCTTTACTTCAAAGGCATTAATTTTAATGAGGGAATAATAGGCAATGGTAATTACTCTACCCAATGGATGACGCTTGGCAGCTCCAAAAGCCTTTACTTGTTCCAAATAAACATTTGTCAGACCAGTCAGTTCAGCCAATACACGTTCTGCCGCAGTGTCTAAATCCTCATCTTCCGTAACAAAGTAACCGGGCAATGCCCACTTGTTGATATATGGTTCTTCACCTCTTTGAATCAATAAAACCTTTAAATCATCATCATCGAATCCAAATATGACATTATCAACTGTAATTGCTGCTTTAAAAAATTGGTCTAAAGAAGGCATAAAATATCGTTTCCTAATTATTAGATGTAAGTAGTAACAACACTCAGGTTCAAGCATTTAAGATCAACACCTATGCATTAT
>CALGLS010000538.1 GCA_937959375.1 uncultured Saprospiraceae bacterium | reverse complement strand
AATTAAATTTATCTCAACACCACTCGCTGAACCATCTTCTCATACTCCGTCCCAATCATCACAAAATAAACACCACGAGCATAAGTTTTCATGTCCAGTACCAAGTGCTGCGTACCAGATTCAAAAATTCCTTCCGTTACCAGTTTACCATCTGCTTGTACAATTGAATAAGTACCATCTAAAGGGCTAGCAATATCCATGTACAAAACACCTTGAGCAGGATTCGGATAGATGTCCACTTTTGTATCTCGACTATCTAATTGTGCAGAAACGACTTTCGTTAAAGAATTTTTTCCATCAAAATCAATCTGCTTTAATTGGTAATAGTATACAACACCAGGTCGTACCTGTTTGTCAATCAATTGATAGTGGTTTAATTCAGCAGTAGTGCCCATGCCGTCTACCCAATCAATTTTTACAAAATCATTTTCATCATCAGCACGACGCAATACTTCAAAACCTTCATTGTTTAATTCAGAGGCAGTAGTCCAGTTGACTGCGATTGCACCTTCATCTTCTTTTGCTGTGGCAGAAATATCAACCAACTCAACCGGTAATGGATTAGGTGCGCCACCTAGCGCAAAACCAGAGAAGCCACTACTGAATGTACCAGTATAAATAAAGTCACTACCAAATGGATCAACCGTAGCTGGAGAAATTTCTAAAAACGAAGCGCCGTCAATTGCATTCTCACTTTTTACAATTGCTAGATCATCAGCAGGTTCTCCTGATTCAGCGACCCAACCATTAATCTCATCTGCAGTGTAGTACAATGAAATCGTATAATTTCCAGAAGGGTTATTAAACTCAGGAATCACACGGTAAGTCTTATCGGTTAACCACTCTGATTCAGGTGCAGAAGATGCTGTTGCGCCAGGAGGTGTGTTAGCTCCACGATCTACTTCAACATGTGTACAACCATAATCATGGTTACTATTGTTCACTAAGGTCATCATAATATTGCCAGTCACTTCATCATAAAAGTGAACCGTACTCATTGGGCCAAAGGTATAATCTACTGAACCAGAGGTAGCGTTATTAGCCATTTGAATTTCAGTCGTCCCAATTCCAGACACGACGATGTTGTCCAGTGCCCACCAGTAGTCCCATTCGGCAACATAAGTAAATCTAAGTTGGTTGTCAGTTGCTGCATGTGCACTGATGTCAATCGTTTGTTGATCTGGTGCGCCGAAGGTACCGATATCGCCATCTGCCTCAGCCCATGAGAAAATGTTTTGCCAACTACTACCATTCCAGATATCAATATCAAAGGTCTCATTAAAATCACCATTAGCAGCGTAAATATTAATGTATTGATCAAAGTCAAGTGTCAATCCAGTTACGGAAGTTCCGTCAAAAACAGTAGAGTATAGTTCTTCGTCCATAGTGCTATTATTACCAGCAGCATCACTATCAACAATGATGTATTGACTGCCATCAAGGCCACCACTTGCTGAAGCTAATTCCCAAGTGTCTGAAGTGGAACCACCATCGGTAATCGTCCATCCGTCAAGACCACCATCAAAATTTTGTTCGATTACATTTACTGTACCTCCAACGCTAGGAGGGTTGTCATCGTTTGTAGCAGTGACCGTGTGTGTTTGGTTAGATTCTCCCGCTTCTGCGTCACCTCCATTCGCATTAATGGTGTATGAAATTTCTAGCGTTTCATCTGATTCAGAATCAGCGTCTTCATAGATGGTAACCGTTACGATTTGGTCATCTGTTTGTCCAGCAGGAAAAGTAACACTTGATGGGCTGATGGTAAAATCATTTCCATTGTTCATCGTTCCTGAAGTTAGGAATGAAACTACTGCATTCTGGGAAGGTGCCTGACCAATGGTTAACGAAATATCAATATCTCTACTACCTGAAGTATTGCAATTACTCGTTCCTTCTGTAACGTTGGTGCTGCTACTTGAAAA
This sequence comes from uncultured Saprospiraceae bacterium, assembly GCA_937959375.1. Taxonomy (GTDB): domain Bacteria; phylum Bacteroidota; class Bacteroidia; order Chitinophagales; family Saprospiraceae; genus CALGLS01. The sequence continues at coordinate 6,259 of CALGLS010000538.1, read as the reverse complement.
CGAAATTGCTGGAGCAGGTTCTACACAAACATCACTATTGCCGCTTACTCCAGTAAGGTTAGACGCGGTATAGTTTTCCATTCTTGTTGATTGACCAGCAGAAAACATATACATACAAGCGTCGTTGGTGTAGTCCATATAGTTCATGTGCATGTCATTATTTCCGCAAGATTGTACACCGAGTGCTGGACAACCATAGTACTCTTCATTTGAATTAGGTGTATCTGCAACACCATCATCGTTTGCGCATCCATTTCCCCAAATGTGACCTAGGTTCATATAGTGTCCTAATTCGTGGGTAAGTGTACGGCCAAGATTATATGGAGATCCTGGAACAACTCCGGAGCAGCCTGAACCTGAACCAAATGCATTGTTATCAACAGTTACGCCATCTCCGTCTCCATCTCCACCTAAAGGAGAGTAGCCTAAGAAGTTAATATTTCTAACAAAGATGTTGATGTACCCAGACCAATCCGCATTAAAGTCGCCTGTAAATGCGTTGATCGTAACAGCAAGATCGCCATTTACTAATCCATATCCAGCAGGATGATTTTGCGTTGCGAGACAAAATTCGACACAAGTTTCTCCATTGCTGACTCCTGGAAAAAATGAAGATGCATTGTTATCCCAATTGGAAATGTCAGCATTTAATCCTTGGTAATCATCGTTTAGAATTTGGATCTGATCTTGAGCAAGTGCAATTAAGCATGCCGCGTCAGGTGAACCAACTCCTTGGTAGTGAACTGCCATTGGCAGTTTTACTGGGTTCTCACAAAGTTCTCTTGGAACTCCTACTTGGCTGATCACATATTCTCTGTAACGAGTTTGTTTCTCTATAAAACGTTTTTCGTATACTGGATCATTAGCCATCTTTTCCTGATGAATTTGATCCGAATAGCAACGCAGGGTAGGAGGATTTGTCGTTACCTCTTGCGCATTTGCACTGCTAATAAAAGCAAATAGAATGGCGATAATAGCCAGTTTCGTTTTTAGTTGAGTGAATAAATGTAGGTTTTGCTTTTTGGTTGATTGGAGTGGGGAGTGCTGTCTTATGCGACAGGAAGTGTCGGAAAACCTTTGATTGGACATATTTTGTATTAAGTTTTGGTTATAACAAGCAAACAAAATACATAAAAACATGATATTTTAATAGTATGTGACATGCTAAGGTGATTTTCTGTAAGAGAGTTCTATTTGACTACATGGTTATGTAGTTCTCTTTAGCTCAGGTATATCCCTAATTATTAGACGTATTTTCTTCACGTTTACCCTTGGTAGTACCCTAATACCCCAGTCGGACTTCCATGCTGACCGACATGTTCCTAAAGTGCTTCCACTCTGCTTGACTTCCAAATTTATAATAATGGTGGCTCCCAAAAACAGGAATCGAAATCGGCATAGCTAGATACTTTCCATTATCAGAGGCATCAATCCATTGTAGTGTTGCTATAAAGTTTTCTTTAGTCAAAAGTTCGTATTCGCTTAGGTCTACGGTGATCCATCCTGTTTGTTGATTACTTATTGTTACAACGATATCTTGCTCATTGAGCAATTTGTGTGGTTTTCCTTTTTTGAGACTATAAAATAGAACTCGGAATTTAGCTTCTTGAAAATCATTTGTTCTTATATAGAAACGTAACTGTTCAATTTGGCTTAATCTTTTTTTGACATTGAATTTTTTTCCAATTTCTGCACCTAAGTTTTGTCGTGGTTTTTTACCAATTGAGAAGTTAACATTTCGATTGCCTTTTACTTTTGAACGACCAGTAGTTCTGCTTTTTGCAAAAGTAGGTTTCACCAAAATTTCGTTCAGATCAAAAATACTTTGTTCTAGTTTGACATGCATGGTGTCAGATGTTTGGCTTAGCGCAAATGATTTACTGTCATAGCCAATCATAGAAAAACGCAAAGTATCCAGTGCCATGATTTCTTTTTGTAAATATAATGTGAAGGTTCCGTCTGCTTCCGAAACAGTTCCAGTACTGGTACCTACGATGCCGATGTTGACATAAGAAAGTGCTTCTCCTGAATCATCTGTTACAGTTCCAGAAATAGTTTTATTGGATTGTGCAAAAGTGATTGTTGTTAGACAGCATATGATGATTTGGATGAATAGTATCTTTTTCATGTTGATTAATTTTTTTTAACTTCAATAATTGTTAAACGTGAAGTTCTGAAATAAGCCCTCACTCTCCATCTCATTCACCCACAAACTCAAGTATCTCCGCTACAATGACATCCGGTTCGTGCGTTAAAAAATGTCCCGACTTTTCTAGTAGTATAAATTTTTTGTCGTCTATCGGTGTACTAATTTTTTCAAAAGCCGACACCCCCAACGCAGGCGGTACAATAGCATCATATTTCCCATAAAGGAAAAGACAAGGAATGGTGATTTTATTCAGCTCTGGTGTCAAACTTACATCCCACACTTGATCAACTATAATGTTGTTGGATTGACCTTGATTGACAGCATTTGCAATTGGATGGTAAGGGGATTGAAACCAGTAAGCAAAGCCTTCACCTTTTTCCAGGAAAGGGGTGCTTTGTATGACATCGTTAAATTCCAGCACATTTTGTACACGTTTGCCATAACCATTTATTTCGTTGCTTAGTTCTTGTGATATGTTTTGCAAATTAATAGTTTCCGTAAAGGTTAAAACCTCTTCCCAAAATTCCACAGACTTTCCTGTTGGGATTTGATCTATTGCTAATTGCTTCATCAAAATAGCAGCTTCTTTGGCGAATAAAGGAAAGTCATGACCTCCTGCGATTTCAATCCATCCTGATATTTTAGCCTGACGTTCTGAGTCAAGTAGATAGGCTGTTCCTAAAAAACCACCCCAGCTATGCCCCATTAGGTAAATTTCGATGTCGTTTCCATAGCGAAGGGAAAGTGCATCTACCACCTTGTCGAGATCGTCTACCATTTGCTCAACAGTGAGTTTACTTTCGTCGGTGTTGCCTCTTGAGGCGCCAGCATTGCGTTGGTCCCAGTAAGCTACAGCTACTTCCGCTTCAATTGGATCTGAGAATGGAGAGGCTAAGTTGTAGGTTCTAGATTCGCCTCCAGGTCCACCGTGAATGATGACCATGAATTTTTTGGAATTGGTGTTTCCTTCTATCCAAACTGGCATTTGTGCGCCAGCATTTTCTATCCAAAAGATATCTTCAACCTGCTCATCGAAAAGTTGTTCTTTATGGCAATTACTAAAAAACAAAACTAAACTTAAAAGCATTATTATTTTTGAATATTTCATGATGTTTGATTTTAAATTAGAAGTCTAAATTTTTTTGTTCTAAAATTTATTTTACTCGTTAGACGAGAGTTTCCCTCTTCCGTCTTCACTCTTTCATCCTTCTACAACTCATATCTAAATCCCAATTCCAAAACAGGGTGTACCAAGCTTCCAAGGTTGACAGGCTTTTCCCAAAAAGCACCTGGTTTGAAATACCAGTAAATAGCTTTTTTCCATTGGTTTGGAATGCGACCACCCATGCTGATGGAAACTGTTTTCATCCAAGCAAGATTTCCTGCATTCTTTTTTACGGAGGTTTGCTCACCATCAAAAACATAGGTATCACCAGTTAGGAAATAATAAGAAGGGCCAATTCCTGCGAGTACTTCAAATTGCATTCCTCGTGTTGGCTTTTCGCTTTTTTGTCGCTCTAGTTTGATTCGATAACCCACCTCCACATTTAAAAAAGTATTGGTGTGATTTCTAACGTGGCGATAAAAACCTAGGTTTACCTGTCCAATTAGTTGATGTGTTGTCGTTTTTAAAACGGTGACATTATTACGTTTTTTTGTAATTGTCTTCTGATTGTCTTTGCTAAGTAATGGATAACCAAGGCCAGTTTTGACACCAGGGTGAAGCATCATCTCGCCATAGTAGGAGAGGGAGATGTCGAAACGATTCTTTTTGGTTGTAATTGCTTGTTTGTTCTCTTGTGCATGTATTTGACTAAGGAAAAAGAAACTCGTTATTAGGATTATTATTTGCTTTTTCATTTTCAATAATTTTAATGTTGATTTACTTTTGTCGAAGCCCTTATTTAAACAATGATAGAAATAATTGAGTGAACTACTTAATGTTGATTCAGATTATTTCCCAGCTGAATATTTGAAAGAGTTATTGGTTGTTTCCTTTTTGTCAAAATAGTATCTTTCCTCTCCTTAATCGTTTCAGTATCTTTCTTTGATTTTTGATAAATAATGGTGACCACAACTGACAAAACAATGGTCATCACTCTAAAGAAATTAGCACCCCAACCACCTAAGGCTGTATCGCCAACTGAGAATAATTGCCATGATAAGTTCATGAAAAAATGCAAACTAATCGCAACCCATAAGTTGGAATCCCATTCGATATATAACCAGGCAAACCAAGCACCTCCCATTAGTGTGATCGCAAATACGCCCAGTGTATGTTCAAAACTATTTCCTTGATAAAGGTGGCCCATTCCAAAGATCACCGCATTCAAAAATGCTGCAGGTGCAAATCGCCAATTCGCTTTTTTGAATAATTGCCCAAACAAAAAACCTCTAAATAGGACTTCTTCCATTCCTGCCCAAAAGAAAATTGCCGAGATACTAAGCCAGCTTACATATTCCCACCTCAACTCTCCAATCACTGCATAACCTAATATCATCGGCGAACTAAATGCGAATCCATAGCTAATGCCTTTTAGTATTCTTTTATCCAATCCCAATGAGCTAAATATATTTTTATAACCATACAAAATACCGGAAACCACTAATACAATGATGAGGCAAAGTGCCCAACTGACCGTGATTCTCTCCTCTTGTAATTCAAAGCTGATACCCAGTTTTTGAAGTAAACTCAATGCATTTCGACAAAGAAAGAAAGTACTAATAATGGTGGCTGATAAGACTATTTGCTTTTTCATAATTGCTAAGTTTTAGTGATAAATGATTTTTGATAATTGAACAATTCAAAGATAAGGGAGAGAAGAATTAGAAATCGGAGGAAGGGCTGAGTAGCCTGCCTTTGGGGCTGAATATCAAGGGTTTGTGGTGAATGGAAAGGCGTTTGGGGTGAATGGGTGGGGAATGAAAGTCAAAGTTAGAATCAAAATCAAAATGGCCCTCAATCGTGTTTGAATGGGAACCTGCTTAGCCAAGGGATAGGTTAGAGCTAGTACCACCTAATTAGTGTACCCCGTAGTGCCGCGCGCAGATTTCCCTTCAGAGATTAAGGGTGCGCGAGGAGAATAGGAATAGGAATAGGAATAGGAATAGGAATAGGAATAGGAATAGGAATAGGAATTAGAATAAAGTCCAGTTATCGATTAAGTTGAGTAATTCACATTCACATTCCTTGCCTTCCTTAAAAAACAACTTTATTTAATATTTTAGCTCTTGTTCCTAGAGTTTAGACTTTCTCTATTTTTTTATATTAATAGGCTAGTTATACTTAATTAAAAAGAGAAAACAATATTTGAAAAATGAAAAGTATTCTTGATCAATGTCATGCAATATTCTTGGACAAAGTGATATACCTGAATTCACTTGAAATTTATGTATCTGAAGGAATTTTGTCTGATGAGACTCAATCATTAGAAATAGGACAACATATTATTGAAAACCTAAAAGAAATTAGTTCGAATAAAATCAGTCGTCAATTCAAGATTGAGTTTGACTCTAAAAATTTAATCAACTTTCAATTTATTGATGAATCCTTTACGGCAATGGATGAAAAAGAGAAGCGAGATACTAAAGGTTTTTTGCAGATAATCCAAAATTCGAAGTACTTGGATTACGTAGAAAAAAGCCATGGCTGGTATAAAGACGTAGTAAATAGAGAAGCACAACATTTTCGAATTTTGACAGTAGATGATGTTATTGATATAGTTTCTCTTGATGAACCAATAATTAGTGAAATAAAAAATTGAATTTAATATTGAATGGTTATGATAGCCCTCTTTTGATCAATCTTAAGGTGTGTTCAGAAGATTTAATATTTAGGTTTAGGCGTAAAAGAATCTTTAAGAATATAAGAAATGAGCCGTTAAAAATTATTTTTCAACGGCTCAATATTTTTAAAACCATTTTGCCTTGGCAATTAAGTTTAAACATCTACATTCTTACAATCACCAGTGGTTTGGCAATTCGCTTTCTTCCTTCCACCAAAATACTGATGGTATAATGTCCAGCTTGTAGACGATCTAGATCAATTCTGTGAGTTGTCTTTTGAATCGTTTTAATGGATTCTTCATGGACAATTTTTCCAAAATTATT
>CALGLS010000537.1 GCA_937959375.1 uncultured Saprospiraceae bacterium | reverse complement strand
AAAAGTACAGCTCAAACAGTCAATTATTTATCGCTTGCGCCGAATGAATATACTTTCCACCTTAAAGCAAAAGATGTTTATGGGAATGAGGTTGCCTTAGATTCAATAGCGATTAAAATCAAAAAAGCCTTTTGGCAAAAGAATTGGGTTAAACTCCTGCTTACATTAATTGGAATAGGAATAATCGTGGCTGCTGTCAGATATCGAGATCAGAAAAAACGAGTGCAACTAGATAAGGAAAAAGAAATAAGTCGCCGGATGGCATCCCTCGAATTATCTGCCTTGAAAGCTCAAATGAATCCACACTTTGTATTCAATGCACTTGGAGCTATTCAATATTTTATCCAAACCAATAACGTTGAAGCTGCAGATAATTATCTGACCCGATTCGCTCGTTTGATGCGAAAATATCTAGACAGTTCAAAAGAACAAATGGTTAGTTTGAAAGAAGAAGTTGAACTACTCACAATTTATACCGATCTTGAAAAACTAAGATTTGAAGATTTGTTTGTTGTGGAAATTAACATAGCAGAAAATATCAGCAAGGAAGATATCTTTCTACCTTCCATGATTGTTCAACCTTTTGTGGAGAATGCGATCAATCACGGACTAAACGAACGACGCGACAAAAAAGGAGTACTCAAAATTAGATTTGCAAAAAAACACCAAGCACTCCTTTGCATTATAAGTGATAACGGTATCGGCCGTACCAACGCCCAACGCAAACGATGGAAAGGCCACAAGTCCCGTGGAATGCAAATCATCAAAGACAAGATAGAAACACTCAAGTCTTCTGGAATTGCTGATGTGAGCATTATTATAAATGACCTAGAATCAAATGACACCACTTTTCCGGGAACGGAAGTACTACTCAGAATAAAAAACCTCGAAGATGAAAAATTATAGAGCCCTCATAATTGACGACGAACCCAAAATTAGAAAAGTACTCCAAATCAAATTGGAACAATACTGTAGTGAAATTATAGTGCAAGACACTGCTGCCAACATCGTTGAAGGTTTTGAAAAAATAAATACTTTAAAACCAAACCTGATTTTTCTAGATATCTCCATGCCTGGAGGTACCGGTTTTGATCTACTCGATAAATTTGAAACGATTGACTTTGAAGTCATCTTTGTCACTGGATTTAATGACTATGTTCTGGATGCACTCAAAGTAAGCGCCGTTGATTATTTACTCAAACCTGTAATCACTGAAGACCTAATCGCAGCTGTTGCTAAAGCAAAAGAAAGAATCGAAGACCGCGAGAAAGTAGAAAAATACAGTCTCCTGAAACACAACCTTGACCATCTTGGTGATCAAGAAACCAAACTTGCCATCCCTGGTGCCAATGCTTACGACTTTGTAAAAATATCGGACATCATTCGTTGCGAAGGTTGGCAAAAGTATACTAAAATATATTTGACAGACGGTTCTTGCATCGTTAGTTCTTATAACATTGGTATGTTCAAAAATATGCTAGAAGGTTATGCTTTCTTTAGCACCCACAAATCACATTTAATTAATACTAAACTCATTATCAGATACTTAAAAGAGGGGACAGTCGTCATGTCTGATGATTCAAATGTGCCTGTCTCTCGCCGCAAAAGAGATGAGTTTACAGACCAGGTACTCAAAGGTTTTTTGTTGAATTGATCTTGGTTGAAATACATTTTAAACAACTTCACTGATTAACTATCTAATTTACCTCATCGTAGTTTGACTACATAGGCCCATAGAGCACATAGTTTTTATTGTTCAAGTTTTTTCTATGTGTCCTCTGTGTTTATATGGTTCTAAAACATAATTTATAGGAGTAGTTACCACTTATGTTTGATTCAGAATCACTTAAATAATTGTGCTGTTGCTGCATGATTTCCCATTCCCACCTATCCTAACGGCTAGGCAAGTTCCCATTCCCATTCTAATTCTAATTCTAATTCCCATTCCAATTCCAATTCCAATTCCCATTCCAATTCCCATTCCCATTCCCATTCCCATTCCCATTCCCATTCCTATTCCCATTCCTTATAACATTACGTATTCAAAACACATCTTACCGTTAGTCGTTCCTCGCGCGCCGTTCCTCGGATACCCCTGCTTGGGCGTGTTTATATAACCTATGTTTGTACAAGTACTGATTAATTAGGCTCAGGTACGAACTACTTTTGTAAGCCCCAATTTTAATAAACCATTTAATTCCGCTTATTATGAAAAAATCATTTCTGCTTTTACTCTGCAGTTTTATTACTGTCTGTAGTTTTGCACAAACATCTTGTCTCGACTTTGAGAACGAGACTCCGAACCCCATTCCGAATAATTGGACGAACCCTCCAAGTACTTGGACAAACTTATTATGTGACTATGACTTTAGACAAGAAGCTTCAGGTAATATTTATTTGGAATCAAAAGATCAAAGTGGTGGTAGTTGGATGGTGAATACCAATGACTTTACGGGCGACTTGTCTTCTGCAAATACTTGTCAGACCTTTTGTTATGACATCAATTATCTTGATGCAGGAAATAACCTAGGGTTTTATACCAATTCCATTTATATTTTTTCGGGAGGTACCACTCCTCAAAATTCTACGTTTTGCGCCTCCTATGTTTTAAATACACCAATCAACGCTATGGCAGGTTGGACAACTATTTGTCTGCCACTAGATTTTTGTTCAGGAGTAGCTTTACCTTATAACACCGAAGGTTATTTTCGATGGTATACCTCTAGCAATAGTGCCAATATTGGAGCCAACTGTAATGACTGGAATGCCCTAATTCAAAATGTTAGTGGTATTGGTTTCTTTGTTGATCGAGGTGGCCAACAAACAGAACAATGGGGCTACGACAATTTTTGCCTAATCGACACAACTTGCTATAACAACAAAACTTTCAGCAGTTGTTTCTATACTGATCCTATAGATCCAACACTTAATGATCACAATGAATATGGTTTTGCAGCAGCACAAACCGATGATGGTGAATACATGATCTTTGGAGAAACTGAGAATAGAAGCCTGCCTGGAGAGAATTCGAGTAGCGATTATTTACTTTATACTAGCCTCGATTTTCTAGGAAATGTAAACGCTCCTTCTAATTATGTCTATTCTCAAGAGCCAGCTAATTTACGATACACAGATCATTTTGTAGTAGAGATGGATCCGCCATTTGCAAGTCAACCAGAACCCTATATTCAAATTTCCAATTACAATGAATTAGGTACCAATAACAAGGACATTCAGATTACGTTTATGGACGAGTCCGATTGTGTAGCTTCGTTAATTGACTGGCCAGATAGTCCTGGGGCAAGTGAAGAAGTGCGAGACGCTTTTCAAGCTCAAAATGGAGATCTCATTATCTTGGGAGAATGGAATGATAACATGCCACCAATTCAAGGGCGAACCTTTGTCTATGGTTTTACTTCAATCATTGGAAACCCTTTCGGAAATGGAACTTTCAGTTATTTTGATAATAATGGAAGTCAAACATTTGATACGGACCCTAGAGCGATTTGTGAATATACAAATGCCAATGGTGCGCGCGAATTTATGGTAACGGGAGAGGTGGATAACCAAATGTTAGTGCAAAAATTAAATACTAATCTTAGCCCCACAGGAAGTTATCTGCCCTATGATATTGACAATAATACCGGTACCACAGAAATAGGAATGGATGTAACTTTTGATGACAATTCCAACACATTTTTATTTGCAGGTCATCTAAATCCTTCTGGTATCCCCAATCCTTCCAGCCAAAAAATATTTTTATGTAAAATGAATTTGCAAGGGCAACTACTTTGGAATAAAGTCTTCGATATAGCGGGTGGTGGCGAAAGCGTTGAAGAAATACATCTCAATGATGAAGGTCAAATTGCCATAACTGGTAGCTGTGAACTTAATTTATCTCAAGATCGATATGATCAGTCCTATCTTCTGAAAGTTGACTCACTTGGTAATCTAATTTTTGCCAATAAATACCTCAACGCAGACGGTAACGAAGTACAAGATTTACAATTTTGTATTGACGAAGGATACCTATTAACTGGGTCTTGCTGGGTCAATGAATTTGTCCAAGAACCTTTTCCTGGGTTTATTCAAAATCATGATATTTGGACAGTCAAAACCGATAGCCTAGGAAACATCGGTGTCGATTCAATCGCTTGTACGCAAGTACTCGATGTCAGTATTACTGAACCTAGTTATAGCAACAGCATTCGTGAAATTTTGGCAGAAGTATATAGCCATGACGGGGGCAATCACGATTACATCTGTACCCCCTTTCTTAACAATATGGCTATTTGCAATCAGTACTGCCCACCGCCTCCAGGGCCTGATACACTTTGTGATATTTCCGCAAGTCTTGGTTCGATTCAGAATGCGACTTGTTGTGCAGATTCTTTGTTTATAACCAACTGGATGTATGGCGCCTATAAAATACAAGTGGATATTCTCAATCCAAATGGCGCCTATTTTGATTTTGCAAATAATACAGGACCTTATAGCAAAACGACATTGAGTAATAGTTCTCTCATTCTTGCTCGTAGTAATAATGCACCGCTGCCTTTCGGCAAAAATCATTACATGTCTTTCTGTGTCAAAGATTCATTTAATATCAATATTTCTAAAAGCTTAAAAATAACCTACCTCGACACCCTTTGTTTACCGATTGTGGATTGTATGGATACACTATTGGTGGAGTGCGATTTTCCGCCTGTGGTAAGTCCCTGTGATTCGGTTGTTATTGCTTACGAGCCAACTCCTGATACAACGGATTATTGTTGTTATAACTTAATGATTTACAATCCCAATCCTGATTACTTTACAGAAATTGATATCACGACCATTGGTACTGTTGATATGGTCAATCGAGTAAATTTAAATACTTCTCAATGGTTTACAACCTCCAATACGGATCAACATATTGAATTGTTATCGACCACTGGAAGTCTATGTCCTCCCGCGAATTTAAAACGGTATTTACCAACAGGTAACTTAATGCCAGTCAAATTCTGTTTGGACAATTATCCAACCAACAATCAGCAACTATACGTAAAGTTGGATGCTTGTAATGGCGACTCGTGTACACAAGTTTTAGATTTTGAATGCAATACAAGCTGCGTTGAAATCGTGTCGGATTCTATCTGGTGTGATAGCAGTATTTATAAATATGCCTTTGAGTTTACCAATACTTGGGATAAAGACATCCGAAAGGCAACAGTTATCAATTTGAATCCAGCTACTGCCAATGTAGTTCCCGATACGCTGCACTTCAATCCTCCAATTCCGGTTAACGGAACCTACATGGATACCTTCTGCTTTAGCAACGTTACTGCTTTAGATAGTTTGAAATTTCAAATTCAATTTTTAGAAGAAGAATGCTGTTGGTGTGTTTCTGATCCAATTTGCATGGAAGTACCTGAATGTCCTTGTTCACCTTGCGACTCACTAGAATATGTACTAACACCTAATTCGCTTGCAGGGGATAGCTGTTGCTTTACACTCGACTTGTACAACTACTGCGCAGATAGCATCAAAACCATTCGAACGAAAACGCTAAATGGTACGCAGTTTTTGTCTCAGTCTGCAACTTTCCCTTGGTCTTACGATAATTATCTACCACCAACAGAGGCAGACTGGTATCCATTGCCATTTCCTCCAGGAACCAATCCAGTACCATTAGGTTGGACCACAAATAAAATTAATTTCTGCTTGACAGGCTTGAATAACAATCCTTCTAACAATGAGATTCTGGAAGTAAGTCTGGTAGACTTTAATGACAATGAAATTTGTAAAGATACGTTGGAAGCTTGCGCAATTGTAGACACCTGTCTGGTCATCTTACCTGATACCATGATCTGTCTGGACAATGGTTGTCGCGAACTCCGTTGGTCTGTTCGAAATGAAAGTTCTTTTGATGCGCAAAAGATATTAATCAATACGGCTTACACTTTTCCGACTGTTGGTTCTGTCTCACCAACGGCTCCATTCACTTATGTAGGTTCGATACCAATGGGAGCAACTGTAGTAATGCCACCTATTACTATTTGCGGAGTTGATTCTACCGATTTGTTTTGTATACAAGCCTCCATTTATGACACCTTACAATTGAATAACAATTGTTGTCATTCAGATACCGTTTGTATACCGATTCCGCCTTGTCCAGTTTTAGAGTGTGCTCCCTGTGATTCCTTAGAATATGTATTGACTCCTGATGCTGCTGGCGGCGACAGTTGTTGTTTTACACTCGACTTGTATAATTATTGTGCCGATAGCATCAAGACCATTAGAACGCGAACGCTAAACGGAACACAGTTCTTAACACAATCTGCAACCTTCCCTTGGGCCTATGATAATTATCTGCCACCGACAGAATCAGACTGGTATCCCTTACCATTTCCTCCAGGGACGAATCCGGTACCTTTGGGTTGGACGAATAATAAAATTAATTTCTGTTTGACAGGTTTGAATAACAATCCTTCCAACAATGACATTCTGGAAGTGAGTCTGGTAGACTTTAATGACAATGAAATTTGTAAAGACACCTTGGAAGCTTGTGCCATTGTAGATACCTGCCTCGTGATCCTCCCAGACTCTTTTGTTTGTTTGGACAATGGTTGTCGTGAATTGCATTGGTCAGTCCGAAATGAAAGTTCTTTTGATGCACAAAAGATATTAATTAATACAGCTTATACTTTTCCGACCCTTGGTTCTATTTCTCCAACGGCTCCATTCACTTATGTGGGTTCGATACCAATGGGAGCAACTGTTGTGATGCCTCCGATTACAGTTTGTGGAGTTGATTCTACCGATCTGTTTTGTTTGCAGGCATCGATTTATGACACCTTACAAATGAATAATAATTGTTGTCATTCAGATACGGTCTGTGTATTAATCCCTCCCTGTCCTGATATGGTTTTTGATTGCGATAGTTTGGACTGGACTGGATTTGACATTGTGTTGGATACGACTTGCGTCGGAAATCAATACCCAGATGTTGGTGTAACACCAGTACTAGGAGGCGTGACGCCAGATTGGATTAGCTATGATTTTGACTGTGATTTAGGAATAGACCAAACTGATTTTGGACCAACCTATCCATCCGTCAACTGGCCAAATTCAGGCAACTCTTTCTTTCTGATCTGTGCAACTGCTTACAAAATAGTAGGCAATGATACCTGCGATTATGAAGTGATTAAGGAGATTGGTTTAGAGTCTTGTCCGCCAACACCAGATTGCTGTCAGGATGAAGATATCTTTAATAGTGCAGTAGATACTGGCTTCGTGTTTACTCAGAGTAGCTCAATGGTGACGATCGTCAACATGTTACTAGATTCATGTCATCAAGTAGATGTGTTTTGGGGTGATGGAACTTCTGATAATGTAAATGGTGCTACTTTGCCAATTACTCATATCTACAATCAGCAAGGTATGTATACTGTATGTGTTTTGGTTACTGAAATTGCTGAGGATGGTTCCATTTGTTGGGAGCGAGAATTCTGTAGTGAGACGTTCGAAATTTTAATTGATGCAAATCACGAAATTATTTCTACGATAATGCAAGTCTATCCAAACCCTACAGAAAGTGAATTGATTGTTGACTTTGGTCAAATCATAACTTATCAGCAGATAGAAATTTATGATATAGTTGGACGCTTGGTAATGACACAAAAGACAAGTGGAGCTACAGAGAGAGAAATGTTAGATGTAGGCGATTTACCAACGGGAGCTTATATCATCAAGGTGAGTATGAATGATGGTGCTAACTTAAGTAAACGATTTATTAAACAAGAACAAAAGTAGTTGATAGTCGTCTGGTTTTTTTTGCGAAAGCTATAAAAAGGCCAGGCGACGTTTAATTAAATAATCAAAATTTTTAGAATACAAAAAAACAAAAAGATGAAAAAGAATATTTTACAATTTATAGTCGTGCTTTTGATGTCACTTCATTTAAATGCACAAGACTGGAATCAAGTCGGAACTGAGATTAGTGCAGATGCTAATGGCGATGTATTTGGTAGTGTTGTTTCCTTAAATGATGTAGGAAACATCATGGCTGCGGGATTTCCAAAAATGAATGGGACCGGCATGGTCAATGTATATTCATTTGAAAATGATGAATGGACAGCTATGGGGAATCCTATCGTTGGTGAGGTAGTTGGGGAAGACTTCGGTTGGTCTGTAAGTTTGAGTACAGATGGTCAAACATTGGCAGTCGGAGCTCCTGATCACAATGGTAGTGGCAGCAATGCTGGTTTCGCACGTATTTTCGAATGGTCTGGAAGTGATTGGACTCAGAAAGGAACAACACTTGATGGCATCAATAGTGACGATTTTTTTGGCTATGAAGTAGATGTTAGCTCAGATGGAAATACGGTAATTGTTGGAGCGCCTTTGTATGATGGTGCTAACTTTAATTCGGGTGCTATTTTTATTTATGAGTGGGATGGAACTGACTGGGCACAAAAAGGTGTACCTCCTGCAGGTGGAGATGAGTATGAGGAGTTTGGGCAAACCGTAGGAATGAGTTCAGATGGAAATACCATAGTTGTGGGGAGTCCGTATTCTTTTAGTGGTTATTATGCTGGTAAGACAAACGTTTACGAATGGTCTTCTGGAGCTTGGTTTCCTAAAGGAAATAGCATCGTTGGTCTAAGTAGTGCAGACCACGATGGAACTTCAGTAGAAATTTCGGGAGATGGAAACACCATTGCAATTGGCGCTTTTAATGGAGATGATGGTACCACATTCAATGCAGGGAGAGTCCGTGTTTTTGATTGGGATGGAACGGATTGGATGCAAAGAGGAAACAATGTATACGGTTCTGCAAGTTATGATCTTTCAAGTATTGGTATGAGTTTAAGTTCCGATGGAAATACCATCGCTGTGGGTGCACCTTGGAATGATGGCAATGGCGATAAGTCAGGAGAGGTAAATGTATACCAATGGAATAATTCAGAATGGGTAAAAACGGGGGCTAGTCTTTATGGTAGTTCATCGGGAGAACAAATGGGGAGAGCTGTAGTTGTAAATGGTGACGGATCATTCTTAGTAGCAGCTGCTCCTTATACAAGTAATCAAATGGCAGTGGTCAGAACCTATGAACTTGCTGGAATGTCAGCACTTAATGAATTTGATGATAAAAGTTTAGTTACGGTAAGCCCAAATCCAACACAAGGTCATTTGCAAATCAGTTTAGAAAAAGAATTTCCAGAACTAACCATCCAAATTTATAACTCAATAGGACAACTGCAACAAAGTATGGAAGTCGAACAAACTAATTTTGTGAAATTGGAATTAAGTGGACCAAGTGGTTTCTACTTTATTCACTTGAATACTAAAGCTGGGGGGAGCAGCGTACTAAAAGTATTGAAGGAATAATAATTAAAAAAACCAACCAAAGTTAGAATGACTGTTTAAAAATCGGCGATCCTAACTTTGGTTGTTTTCTTACCAATTCACTCTCCAATTACAAGTCTCACATGACCCAAATGATGCCGACAATGCCAAGCATAAGTAGCGATCACTTCCTTTAATGCAACTCGAGTTCCATACTCCGGATGCACGTACACGCGATCCAAATCAGTTGGTTCAATATTGTGTAAAACAATCACCCAACGGCGATGTACAGCATCTAAAATGTCTAGCGATAAATCAATCGGATCTATTTTGCCATCAGGTAACTCAGCCCAAGTAGCCTCATCATAAGGTTTGATTTTTGGCTCGTCTTCAGTCAGTGCAAGTTTAGTACGGATGTAGGCATTCATGTGGCTATCTGCCAAATGATGAACGACTTGGCGAACGGTCCAACCCTCTGGGCGATAAGCAGTATCTAGTTGTTGATTCGTAAGGTCTTCTGTTGCATCGCGTAGCTTTTTGGGCAGTGCTGCGATTTCGTCAATGAGTTGAAGAATGGTCTCTTCGTCATAATTTTCTGGTGGAGTGAAACGACCCGTCGGGAATTTTAGTTGTTCTAAATTTGGTTTCATGCTGTGTATGTTTTTTTATTACTCCAATTTCTCGCACGATTAGATTCAAACTAAATACACGCAACCGAACCCTACGCGAAACTGAAACTGAGATTGAAACTGTCATTGAAATTCCGTCAGGACTTCAACTTCGCCACCACACGCTCCGCCAAATTATGTGTCGTACTAGAGGACAATTGAATCCGACGCAAAGGCCCATCCCATCGTTCAGCCATTGCTGCCCAAACATGATAATTGCTCATCGCATCTTTTTCACAATAAACGCCTAGTGGCATATGGCAACCACCTCCAAATAATTTCAATACAGAGCGTTCTACATTGGTTAATTCAGAAACGGCAGGATGATGTAACTTCTTTAAAATTCGACGCGTTGGTAGATCATCTTTTTTGGTTTGAAAAGCAAGAACACCTTGTGCAGGTGATGGTACAAATTCTTTTGGGTTGAACTTAACCAAATGCAATTCACTCATGTCAATTTCAAGTCGAGTAATGCCAGCTGCAGCTAAAATAATAGCGTCAAAATCATCGTGTAATAATTTTTCAATTCGAGTCGGTACGTTACCACGGATATCTTTTAAAACGACATCTGGTCGAAAGTCGCGTATCTGTGATTTGCGGCGAGCTGAAGAAGTCCCCACAATCGCATTTTCTTTCAATTGTAAAAGCTTTCCTTGCACCGCAGATTCCTTTCGCATCAACATCCAATCTGCTGGATTTTCACGATAGGAAACAGCAGTAGTCACCAAGCCCTCCGGTGGGGTAGTAGGCAAGTCTTTCATCGAGTGAACAGCCATATCAATACCACCATTTAGTAGTTCCTCTTCCAGCTCTTTGGTGAAGAATCCCTTTCCCTCAATTTTGTCAAAACCAAGGTGCTGAATTTTATCGCCCTTCGTTTTAATGATTTTAAGTTCAGAATCTACG
>CALGLS010000536.1 GCA_937959375.1 uncultured Saprospiraceae bacterium | reverse complement strand
CTTTTCCGTGGAATTGAATGCCTGCTAGTTTGTATTTCGCTATTCGCTCGTCAATGTATTCGTTCGTTGCATTTACAAAAACACCAATCCTTTTTATCTTATTTTCCAATCCCGCGATAGAAGGTAATTCCAATTCCAATTTACATTCCAATTCCAATACTAATTCGCTCACGTGTCTAGGCGATTTTTCATAAAAGATCATGCCCATCCAATCTGGTGCGAGTGCCTCCAGTTGTTGAATGTTCTTGGGATTTTTCATGCCGCAGACTTTTAGGATCATGGTTTATTGTTTTTCTTGAGTGGTTTTATCTGGCGCGATTTTACCACATAGTCACAGTAGGACACATAGAAACTGTTATCGATCAAGCTATGTGTTCTATGTGTCTATATGGTTTAAAAATTAAACGTACTTACTTCCCTTTATTTCAGCCTCTAATGATTTAATCGCCTCAACAAACTCTCGACAAGCCAAAGCAGGATCCGAAGTTTTCATAAAAGTCTCACCAATCAAAAAACCATCAAAACCCGCTTGCTTTAATTCAATGAAAGATTCCGGATTGCTAATGCCACTTTCTGATATTTTCATAAAATCATCTGGAATCATTTTGATCAACTCCAAGCTATTTTTTATAGAAACCTTAAATGTCTTTAAATCACGATTGTTGACACCCACGATGTCGATGTATTGATTTAGTTTGCTAAACTGCTCTTCGCTATGCACTTCCATCAGTACCTCTAGTCCAAGTGACTTCGCAAATTTTGCCAAAGCTTCGACCTCTTCCTTTTCCAATATTTCAGCGATCAACAAAATGGTATCTGCTCCGATTGATCGAGCTTCAATAATCTGATATTCATCAATAATAAAATCCTTTCGAAGAATCGGACAGAAGTTATAAGCTCTCGCAGTTTCCAGATCCTTGTTAGATCCTCCAAAGAAGTTTTCATCCGTGAGTACCGACAAGCCAGAGCAACCAGCTTGCATGTATCCAATCGTGACTTCCTCCACCTTTGCGTATGCATTTATCATGTCTTTAGATGGAGACTTGCGTTTAAATTCTGCGATGATACCTGTCTTATCATCTCGCTGCAGATATTTTTTCATCGAAACGATCGGAGCATTAAAGTGCAGCGATTTTTCTAAAAGCTTCGCAGGGTAGAGTTCTTTTTTCTCTGCTACCTCTTTTCTTTTGTTGTGTGTGATTAGTGTTAGGATGTCCATGATTGGATATTTTTGGTTTTGAAAACTTTTAAATTATGGTTTATCGCGTCCTACGTTATTTTTTTTCGAAGAAAAAAATAACTTCTCAGCGGTCTCTCTTGCGTTATATTACAATCGAAGGCAACTCTGCGCCTCCGCGTTTTAAAAAATACGATCGCGGGAAACTCCACTTTTTAACTCACGTTATTACTCGGATTTAGTAGCTCAACTCAGCAATCACTGGCCGTTCCGGCGAAGTGCTTACCGATTTTTTAGGTACGTTTCACTTGACGGAGGCTACTAACTTCTTCAAACAGGTCAGTGCCTTTCCGGAGTCTAAAGAATCTTTTGCCTCAGCAATACAATCTTCGATGGACTTAGTGGCATCAAACTGCTGAATCGCCATGCCAGCATTCGCATAAATCGCATGCCGCTGCGCCTCCGTACCGTTACCTTCCAAAATCGAGCTAAAAATATGCGCTGCTTCTGCCACCGTATCTCCACCAAAAAGCGCTTCTTGCGAAATCGTCTCAAAACCCAAATCCTCAGGTTGAAACAATCGGTCCATATGATTGGATCGAATACTAAAAGCATCTGTCAATGAAATTTCATCATAGCCATCTAAAGAATAAACAACAGCGTATGATTTATCTTCTTCTTGCAAAATGTAATGATAAAGTCGTGATAAGTGCATATTGAAAACACCCAAAAAACTTCGTGTCGGTCGTGCTGGATTGACCAATGGTCCCAGCATATTGAAAAAGGTTTTTAAACCTAAAGCTTTTCGTACAGGACCCACAGCTTTCATTGCAGGATGGAAAAGAGGAGCATGTAAAAATACAATGTTTGATTGATCCAATTGATGGTTTAAGGCATCTTCGTCATTTGTAAATCGGTAACCCAAACTTTCCATGACGTTGGAAGAACCACTTACGCTTGATACACCATAGTTGCCATGCTTAGTCACTTTGTAACCTGCTCCAGCTACTACAAAACAAGTCAGTGTGGAAATATTAAATGTGTTTTTCCCATCACCACCAGTACCAACAATATCAATAGAATCGACTCCTCTGAAATCTACTTTTTTGCGCAAAGCCAATAAAGCATCACGAAAACCCTGTAGTTCCTCCTTGCTAATTGGACGCATTTTGAAAACACTAAGAAAAGCTGCTAAATGTGCATCATTATATTTCGATTCACTGATTTCCACCAGCGTTTTTTTCGCTTCTTCGCGACTAAGTTTTTTCTGTTCAAATAGTTGTTCTAGTAATGCTTTCATTAGGCTGTCGCTTTAATTAATTTGGTACTGTATTCCAAAAAGTTTTTTAACAAACCTTTTCCTTCGGGAGTCAAGATGCTTTCAGGGTGAAACTGAACACCACGTACATTATAGGTTTTGTGACGCAAAGCCATGATGATCCCATTTTGATCTTCTGCTGTTACTTCAAG
>CALGLS010000535.1 GCA_937959375.1 uncultured Saprospiraceae bacterium | reverse complement strand
CCAAAATTGAAAATACTAAAATCCTTCACCTCTGTGGGTTCAATCACCACATCACAAAGCGGAAAATTCATTTGTGAGTTGTGTGCTACATGCATATCAAATGATCGCATTCCAATTGAGTAAACGGTTTTAAAATTTGTCTTCTTTAATGGAGTGATGGGAATGAGGTTTACTCCAATTATAATGTCGCAATCTGCCTGCAAACACTTGACCGGCATGTTGTCAAAAATACCTCCATCCACATAAATCTGTTCATCGATTTCCACAGGTTTGAAAATTAGAGGAATCGCACAAGATGCCATGACCACTTCAAATAATTTTCCAGAATTAAAGGTCTCGGGATGCCCTGACATCAAATTGGAAGCCACCACATGTAGCGGTATTTTTAATCCTTCAAAACTATTCTCATCAATATATTTGTCAAGCAACTTGCCCAGGTAATTCAAACTAATCAAGCCTTTGGTTGGCAACTTCGCTTGAAAAAGTTTAAATAGTTTTCCCTCTCCAGCAAAGTCCATCATTCGATCTACAGTGAGACCTGCTGCGTAAAGCGATCCAACGATAGCGCCCGCACTGGTACCTGCTACAATATCTGCCTTGATGTCATGCTCATTTAGCGCTTGAATAACACCAATATGAGCAGCACCTCGTGTACCTCCTCCTGAAAATGAAATACCTATTTTACCTTGTTTTGCCATGTAACTTCGCGTTGTTTTTAATTATTTCCCTAAATATAACTATTTGAAATATAAAAACACGATTAAGCAAAAAACATAAAAAGTTCTTTACTTTTGTAATCGCCTCTCAGATCAAATATCGTTCAAGCAACTCGTTCATTTAATTTGAACACCTGTTTACTGAACACCTGCTTATTTCTAATCTAAAGTATCAAATGTCTCATCAAAAAAAACTCTACAGTAATAGATGTTGGGTAAATGGAATACTCCAACCCGCAACTATTCACCTACAACAGGAGCAAATTTCTGCTATAGTTTTGGGTAAACCAACACAACTGACGGATGACTTTGTAGACTATGGAGATTTAGTGATCATGCCCGGAGCAATAGACGCACACGTACATATCAACGATCCCGGTAGAACGGAGTGGGAGGGATTTGAAACCGCAACAAAAGCAGCTGCAGCTGGTGGAATCACAACGCTGATTGACATGCCATTGAACTCAAGCCCCGTTACAGTGAATGCGGATGCCTTCAAACAAAAAATTAAAAAAGGAACGGAAAGTAAGCGTTATGTTAACTGCGGTTTGTATGGTGGCTTGGTGCCAAACAATTTAGATGACCTTGAGGAACTCATAAATTGTGGCGTCATGGGGATCAAATGCTTTTTGACACATTCAGGAATCGATGATTTTCCAAATGTCGGAAAAGCGGAATTGGAAAAAGCGATGCCGATTATTGCGAAATACAATATCCCCATGTTAGCGCATTGTGAGCTGACTGATAAGCCCGATAGTCAAACAGAAAAATCGGATCCAGGTTCTTATCAACAATACCTAGCCAGTCGTCCAAAACGATGGGAAAATGAAGCTGTAGCTTTGATGGTGGATTTATGTGAAAAACACAATTGTCCCACCCACATTGTACACGTCGCTTCTGCCGAAGCATTGAAAACCATTGCTGATGGAAAACGAAAAGGACTTCGCTTGACTGCAGAAACCTGTCCGCATTATATTTACTTTTATGCAGAGGCTATTCCGGATAATAATACGCTCTATAAGTGTGCTCCTCCCATTCGCGAAAAAGCGAATAATCAACAATTAAAAGCTGCTTTTAAAACGGGTGTGTTGGATTTCTTGGCGTCAGATCATTCACCAGCGCCTCCAGATCTCAAAGAATTGGAATCGGGTAATCTTATGAAAGCTTGGGGGGGTATTTCAAGTTTGCAATATTTGTTGTCTTCTAGTTGGACCAGTTTAAAGGGGGATTTGACCTTAGAAGCCTTCATTCCTTTGCTCACCGAAAAACCTGCTCAGTACCTTTCTATTGAGAATCAAAAGGGATTTTTGAAAAAAGGGATGGATGCTGACCTTACAATTTGGTCACCCGAAGAAACTTTTGTAATTAGCAAAGGATTAAACCTACATAAACACAAAATCAGTCCATATTTTGGTGAAACCCTTAGCGGAAAAGTAGTTGCAACTTACGTAAATGGTACTGAAGTCTTTAATGGAAAAATCCTAAATGAGTCACCAGGAAAGTGGCTTTTGAAGAGTAAGGAGATGTAGAAAATCTAATGGAAAGACCTTATTGAATTTTCAAAGTTTAGTAAATTTATTTCTAGCTTTAAAAAACTCAAAAAAGGATTTCAGAAGGACCTTAAAATAGACGAAGGACTTAAATTTAACAAGAACATTATTTAATGAGTATTCTAATATTTATACTTTGTTTGGCGATTGGAGCTTTTGTAATTTATCTTGCTTTCATTTTACCCAAAGCGGTGAACACTGCTGAGAAGCAATTGATCAATGACGAAGTGACTTTGCCAAAAGGGGAAGAAGAGAAAGTAGAAGAAATGAGCAACAATCTCGCTGGCTACAATTATGCAATTGGTGGTCTGGCTGCTGCTGTAATATTTGTTGGTACCTACTACGCAGTCGAAGGAACGCCTTATGAAGGGCACTTTCGTGAATGGTCTAATTTAATCGTTCGTCTGACACATATTACTTTTGGAATTGCATGGATTGGTGCCTCCTTTTATTTTGTCTTTTTAGAAAACTCACTCAACAGAACAAAAGGACTTAGAGATGAACTCGCTGGAAATCTCTGGGCAGTTCATGGTGGTGGTTTTTATTATGTAGAAAAATACAAACTTGCTCCAGATACGATTCCTAAAGATCTACACTGGTTTAAATACGAGGCTTATTTTACTTGGCTTTCTGGCATGAGTTTGCTTTTTGTCGTTTACTACTTCAATGCTAAAGGTTTTTTGATTGATCCAAATGTGATGGACATTAGTCCGCTGACAGCAATATCAATTGGTGTTGCTTCTTTTGTATTGGGTTGGTTGATTTATGCAGGTATGAGTTCATCTATATTAGCTAAAAATGTTCCTTTGTTTGGCTTGGTTGGACTCATTGTATTGGGATGTTTTGCCTATGGCTATTGTCAGGTCTTTAGCGCTCGAGCAGCTTTCATTCACTTTGGTGCTTTGCTTGGTACCTTGATGGCTGGTAATGTTTATTTTGTCATCATTCCTGCTCAAAAGGAAATGGTACGCTGCGCCAAAGAGGGGATAGAATTAGATCCATCACTCGGGAAAAATGCAGGTTGGCGATCTTATCACAATAATTACTTTACCTTTCCTGTGCTTTTTGTAATGATTAGTAATCACTTCCCAAGTACCTTCGGATCAGAATACAATTGGGCAGTACTTCTCGCTATTTCTGTTGGAACAGCTGGAATCAAACATTACCTCAATGTAATTGACAAAAAAGAAACCTCCACCTGGGTTTTACCAATATCAGTATTCATTTTGTTAATGACTGCTTTCGTTACCGCACCTAAGGTTTCGAATGGTGAATGCAAAACGGTTTCGTTCACACAAATTTATCCAATCATTCAGCAACGCTGTGTGACTTGCCATTCGGCTCAACCGACAGATGATGTTTGGACTTCAGCTCCCAATGGAGTGATGTACGACACCCCCCAACAGATTGTAGCCAAGGCTGATCTAATCATGCAGCGTGTTGTGATTACTAAAAATATGCCTCAAAATAACAAAACAAATATTACCCCGGAAGAACGGGACCTCATCCGTTGTTGGATCAATCAAGGTGCTAAAACGGATTAAAATAATCAATGATTTATTGAATAATGAGTAATATGACCATACAGGATTTTAATAATAAATTTGCGGAACAAGCAGAACAAGACCTCTACCAATGTTGTGGCTCTCAGAAATGGGCAAAAGAAATGATGCAACATTTTCCCTTTCAATCAGAAGGTGATCTTGTTGCTCATGCGACAAACATTTGGTATAATGTCTGTGATGAAAAAGACTGGCGAGAATCGTTTACGCAGCATCCCAAGATTGGTGACGTTGAGAGTTTGACAAAGAAGTTTGCCAGTACAAGTCACCTTGCGGGAAAAGAACAAGCAAGTGTTGCTGACGCTTCTGCAGAAACGATCCAACATTTGGCACAAGCGAATACAGCTTACGAAACGAAGAATGGATTCATCTTCATTGTCTGCGCTACCGGAAAATCAGCTAAAGAAATGCTACGTCTGTTGAACGATCGACTGAATAATGAAACAGAGGATGAAGTTCGAATAGCGATGGGAGAGCAAGCGAAGATTACAATCATCCGATTCAAAAAATTAATGCCAGCTGCCGATTGGTCTGCTTTTGGCGGAAGCCAACTCACCAGTCACGTACTCGATACTTCCCTTGGAAGACCAGGGAAAGACATGACCATTAAGATGCAGGAATTCAAAAACAACGCATGGCAAACCGTCAGCCAAGGCGTCACGAACGATGACGGAAGAGTAGCCGATCTACTCGCACCAGGCCGACATTTAGAACATAAAAATTATAAAATGATTTTTGAAACAGGCACCTATTTTGAACAAAACAAAATTGAAGGTTTTTATCCCGAAGTAGAAATACAATTTACAGTAATGGACGACAAACACTACCACGTCCCACTACTAATAAACCCATTCGGCTTCTCAACATACCGAGGCAGTTAAACAGAAAATTCCCTGAAAGGGATACACCTGAATAACTTGGGGCACCGTCCCAAGAAACCAAAACGCACAAACTTCCCTGAAAGGGATATCCATCATAACTTGGGGTACCACCCCGAGATCACAAACCAAGGTCAAAGCCCATACCTAAGAAAAATGAAACTAAGTATACCATCCAATCAAAAAGAAGAACTCTTCAACGAGCTAAAAAAAGCA
>CALGLS010000534.1 GCA_937959375.1 uncultured Saprospiraceae bacterium | reverse complement strand
ATCAACCAAAACGGTGTTTGGATCATCCAACAGTTTATTAAAGTTCTCGGCATCAAGGTGCACTCCTTTATCGGTCACGTCAAAGGTTTCATCATTCAATCCATCAGCAACAATTTTCTTTCTGATTTTAATTTTCAAAACGTAGAAAGATTTACCATCATCATCGATAGCGATATTGAGGCGGATGCCATTTAAGAAAGGGAATTGATACAATTGATTTTTGAACGCTTCCAAGTTTTTTTCTGGCAAAGAAATTTGTCCATTGATACCCTCAGAAGCGACATAGGTTCGACCGTACACATCGAGTTCATTCCACTCCAAGAATAGTTGGTCACGAAATGCTTTGACATCTTCAATCTTTGCATACTGATAAAAGGAGAGTGTGATACGCGGTTCATCACTTTCCAACATTTTTTGCTTCAGTTCTTCTTTATTGACTTTATTATAGAGCTTCTTTCTTTTCATTATATCTATTTGTCCTCAAATTTACGGAGCTTTACAGTCAATTAAAAGCGGAAGGCTCTCTTTTCTTTTCAGATCGTCTTATAAAAGTTTCATTATCTTACCTCCTACTCGATCGCCCTCAATCGTAACGAAGTAATAGTAGGTACCTCTAGGCAAATCATTTAGTTCTATCGTCCGGACAGAATAAAGGTCCAGTGTCCAGTTAGACGTTCCAATATGTTTGCCAAGTGAATCAAAAAGCTCGAAACGCGCTTCTCCTTTTTTATTTTTAAATTCTAATTTCAATTCATTCCAAAATGGATTGGGGGAAGTGACCACTTCTAATTCTGCATCTGGTTCTGGAATTACGTTTAGCGACAATGCTTTGTTGACTGCTGCGAGTACATCAATCCGGCCATAACCATATGTATGATTGGGAATATTATCCCCTGATAGATTTGCACAAATTTGGTCTGTTGTTTTTCGGACAGCCGTTTCCTCCAAAATATTTTCGATGGTTTCTACTTGTCCAGCAAGACTAGGGTTGGCAGAAATAATAAGTGCTACTGCGCCCGCCGTATGCGGTCCGGCCATACTTGTTCCGCTGGCGTTTCCGTAGTTGTCATTTCTCACTGCAGAACGCACATTAACTCCAGGAGCAGAAACGTTTGGTTTTGCTCGACCGCTACCGTCAACCATAACGGGACCTCGGCTACTAAAGTCAGCAATCGTATCTGCTATTGAAGTTGCTCCAATGGTAAAACTATTTTCGAATATTGCAGATGGTGTTGAAACCGTTTCGCAACCATCTCTTCCACTATTACCCGCGGACACCACTACCACTACTCCTGATGATTTCAAATTGTTAACTACTGTTTCCATGGTTGCCCAATTACCTTCGTTGCAACCTTCCATTTCAGGGCAACTCCATGAATTATTAATTACATGTGGCGCTTTGGATGGATCCGGATTTTCATTGTTTAAGTCAGTTGGCGCGAGCAGCCATTCGAAACATTCAATATAACTAACGGGGCTTCCATAACCTCTTTCCATATTACGGCAGGCAATCCACTTTGCTTGAGGAGCTACACCAATTACATTATCTTCAGTACCACCTACCATCGTCCCCATAGTGTGCGTTCCGTGGTTGTGATCATCGCAAGGTTCTGCAGAATCGAGTCCACAATCATTTAGAGAAGGATCGATAATTGAATCGTTATGCAGTAAGCTAATTTCGTGAATAGCGTCATGCCAGTTATAGTTGTGATCTGCCGAGCTACCATCCCATCCTCGATATTTTTTCTTCAGCGATTCGTGTTCCCAATCATACCCTGTATCCTGCCCAGCTACAACTACCCCTTCTCCGGCGTAGCCCATTTCCCAAACTTTATCTGCACCGATCATTTCGATTCCCCATTCTGCATCAGCTCGCAAGTTTGCGTTTTCGATTAGCCACTCAGGCTCTTCCATCCGTGCTTCAGGATTTGCTTGTATTTGATATACGTCATTGCGTTTTGCAATAGCTTCAATCAAATCTTCATTTCCTTTTGTATAAATACTATTGACGATATAAAAAGATTTGTACGAAACAGTTGTTTCATCTAAAAAGGTTTTCAAACTGGTCTGTGTATGTGTTGCAAGATTTTTTAGTTGACTAAAAACATACTGACTTCTATCGGCTTTAATTTTAAAACTACTTGCCTTTGACACATCAGCTTGTTCTTTCAATACAATCA
This sequence comes from uncultured Saprospiraceae bacterium, assembly GCA_937959375.1. GTDB lineage: Bacteria > Bacteroidota > Bacteroidia > Chitinophagales > Saprospiraceae > CALGLS01. The sequence continues at coordinate 334 of CALGLS010000534.1, read as the reverse complement.
AGAAGTCAACCTCTTCTCCATTTTGGGCTTTAAGCCAAACAGCTTCATCTATTTTTTCTTGCCAGATACTCTTTTGTGCAAAACTGCTATTAGCTACAAAGGCAACTATGAGGATGATAAGTAAATTTTTAAACGCGTTCATAATACTTGATTTAATTTAAGTGACCTATATCGCTGTTCTCAAAGTTAAGTGTTCTTTGGCAGAATATTTTACTGTTTGGCGACAAGCCGATAGAATATGTAGAATTGTTGAAGACATAAGATAGAGGACCGAAAACGGAAGTCCGAAGTACTCTTCTGGCGTGTATACACGAGTCTAAACTATTTTTGATAT
>CALGLS010000533.1 GCA_937959375.1 uncultured Saprospiraceae bacterium | reverse complement strand
CCAAACTCGATCATCGCGATGATTGTACAAGAGTCGGTGTTCCTAACATCTATTGCAGGCTATCTCGGATTAGCTTGTGGTATGGGCGTTATTTTCGCGATCCAGAAAGCATTGGAAATCAGTGGAGCTGAATTGGAATTTTTTCATAATCCAGAAGTTGATGTAAAACTCGTTTTAATAGCCCTCTTGATTTTGATTATTAGCGGAGCTGTTGCAGGGCTGATTCCTGCCATACAAGCAGCTAGGATAAATCCTGTTACGGCTATGAAGAGTTGAGGGGATTGGAACCTGCCTGGCCGATAGGACAGGTTGGAATTAGAATTAGAATTAGAATGTGAATTAGAATGGCCCTCAATGGTGTTTGAATGGGGATGGGAATGGGAATGGGAATGGGAATGGGAATGGGAATGGGAATGGGAATGGGAATGGGAATGGGAATGGGAATGGCCTTCTTCCGCAGTATTACGTTCGAGTGAAAATTGAGCTTGAGCTTGAGCTTGAAACTGAAATTAAAACCGCGATTAAGTAAAAACTGACATTGAAACTGACATTGAAATTCTAACTTAACAAATTATGTTCGACTTAGACAAATGGCAAGAAATATTCAACACAATTAGCAAGCATAAGCTGCGTACAGGGCTTACGGCACTAGGTGTGTTTTGGGGCATATTCATGCTAGTCTTTTTGATGGGAGCAGGAAAAGGATTGGAAAATGGTGTGACTGGTTTGTTTGGTGATCGAGCTAAAAATAGTTTGTACATGGGAGGCCGTTTTACCTCTAAGCCATACAAAGGAATGGCACCAGGTAGGTCGATTCGATTTACGAATGACGACGTAACGGCTATTCGAAGTAGATTTAAAGATCAAATAGCATATGTAGCTCCTCGTATGTGGATGGCTTCTGGAGAGGTGACTCGAAAAGGAATGAGTGCGGCGTTTGATGTACGAGGTGATGGACCTGATTTGATTCATATCGACCCAATAAAAATTTTTGAAGGCAGGTTTATAAATGAATTGGATGTAAATGAAAAACGAAAAGTAGCAGTAATAGGAAGACAGGTAAAGAACGTACTTTTTGAAAAAGATGAAAATGCAATTGGTGAATATATTCAATTTAAAGGAGTAGAATATAAAGTCATTGGTATTGTCAAATCAAGTCGTAGAGGAAATCAGGGAATGGAAGATGAGAAGACAATTTTTCTTCCTTTGTCTACCGTTCAGCAAATTAGAAATCGACCTAATCATATTGGATGGTTTGCTTGTGCGATGCATCCAAATGTAAAAGTAAGTGCCGTAGAGGATAAAATTAAAGTTCTATTAAAAGAGAGGCATTCGATTGCTCCAAATGATTTACAGGCTTTTTGGGCTGAGAATGTTGAGGAGCAATTTGCAGAGGTTCAAGGTTTGTTTTTTGGAATTGAATTTCTGGTTTGGTTTGTAGGAATTGGTAGTTTACTCGCAGGAGTAATTGGCGTAGGAAACATCATGCTCATCGTTGTAAAAGAACGAACAAAAGAAATAGGAATTAGAAAGGCGCTTGGCGCAACACCAAATTCTATTGTCTCCATGATTTTGTTAGAGTCCGTTTTCTTAACGACCATTGCGGGGTATATAGGACTTGCTGCTGGTACCATTGTCGTCTCTTTGTTGAATGTGGCAGTAGGAGAGGGGACCGAGTTTTATGGCAACCCTGAAGTAGATATGGGCGTTGCAGTCACGGCTTTGATTATCTTGATTATTTGTGGTGCGCTTACCGGATTAGTTCCAGCAATGCAAGCTTCAAGAGTGAACCCAGTGGTGGCTTTGAAAGATGAATAATTAAATTGAAAATGATAGGTGACGGGACAAAATAATTCCGCCAAAGTACTTAGAATGAATTCTGAAAATTAGAATTCACTTAGCCTGATAAATAAAATTAAAAACCAAAAGGAGTTTAGTCAAAACCTAAATTCGAAAAAAAAGAAACTATGAACAAAGGCTGTTTAATCACACTCGGAATTGTATTACTACTGGCCACACTTGGCTTGGGTGGATACTTTATGCAAAAGTCAGATCAAGAGCAAGCAGGTATTGAATTGACCAAAGCCGAGATTAAAGACATTGTCAAAAAAACGGTAGCTACTGGAGCTGTTCGTCCACGAAAAGAAGTCATGATAAAACCACAGGTTTCGGGTGTTATCGACGAGCTATTTGTGGAAGCAGGCGAAGTGGTTAAGAAAGGTCAAAAATTGGCGCGTATCAAACTGGTACCTTCAGAAGTAAACATCAATAATGCACGCTCCAACGTGGAGTTGACCAAAATTCGATACCAAGAAGCAACGCGAGAATTGAACAGACAAAAAGAAGTGTTTAATAAGAAACTAGATGTTGAAACGGCTCGTGTTAATTATGAAAATGCAAAACAAGAAGAACAACGCCAAAATGGATTGTTAACCGACGGCGTCATTTCTCAAACAGATTACAACTTAATCAAAGTGCAACTCGATTTAGCGAAAGCTGCTTACGATAATCAACTCATCGTTTCTGGCAATAGCCTCAAACAATTTGAAGCCGACGTTGATATTCGTAAAGAAGAAATGAATGCAGCGATGAGTAACTTGCAGTTATTACGAGAAGGTGCTACAAAAAATTCTAAACAGGTTTCCAACGTGGTGACCTCCACCGTAAACGGTATGGTACTAGACGTCCCAGTCGAAGAAGGTTCTTCTGTTATCGAACGAAATAATTTCAACGAAGGAACCACCATCGCCTCTGTGGCTGACATGAATTCCCTCATCTTTGAAGGGAATGTAGACGAGTCAGACGTTGGAAAATTAAAAGTAGGAATGCCATTAGAATTGACCATCGGTGCCATTGAAAATGAAAAATTCCCAGCAAGTCTTGAATACATTTCTCCCAAAGGAATCACCGAAGAAGGAACTGTGAAGTTTGAAGTTCGTGCAGCGATACAACCAACAAGCAAAGTGTTTCTAAGAGCAGGTTATAGCGCAAGTGCTGATATCATTCTCAACAAAAAAGAAAATGTTATAACCATCAACGAACGCGATCTCATCATCAAAAATGATTCAACTTACGTAGAAGTAAAAGTTGGCGACAACGAATTTGAAAAACGCATGATCGAGACAGGTATCTCTGATGGGATTTTTATTGAAGTCGTGAATGGATTGGATACTTTGGTGGAGATTAAGGTGATTAAATAGGTCTGAAGACGGAAGTCCTAAGATTCTCGTGATCGCAAGCATGCGATAGCGGGAATCTTACGTTAGAAGAGAAACTTCCGACTTCGGACTTCCGTCTCCCGTCTCCCAACTACTCCAACACCCGAATCTCCACCCGCCGATTCTCAGCCATCTTCACCTCTTTTGTAGCATAAGGAAACTTCATCTGCGTATTACTATATCCTTTCCAACTCAAACGGCTAGGTGAAATCCCGTGTTGAATCAAATAGTCATAAACCAACTTAGCGCGATTGTCTGATAAAGTTTGTTCGTTCTTACCAGCTTTGTTTTTGTAAGCGAGATGGTGGTACGGAAAATTTACATGCCCACCTATCTCAATTTTTAGGGTATCATTGATTTGCATAAATAGCAAAACTTTAGGAAGGATCGGTTCTGACTTTTTCAAAAGTACCGCTTTGTTTCCCACAAAAAATAAATCTCTTATCTGTGCAACTTCACCAGCTACAGCTTTAGGTAATTGAAAATCTAATGAAGGAAGTTTAATGCCAGGAGAAACTTTCATCATCTGTGTTTCAAAGAAATATCCCGGCGCAAAAACATCTACACCTACTACCGTATTTACCGGCACCTTTTTACTAAAGTAACCAGTCGAATCAGTTGCTACAGAATCCCGAAAGGTCTTGCTGCGAATGATAACCGTTGCCTGAATCGGCTTGCCATTTGCTTTGTCAATAACCGTTCCTTCCACCAAACCCATTGGTACATTATTCTTTGGAGCTGCTGTTGTTTTTTTCGGAGTAAACTTAACCACCTCTACAGTTGCACGTCGATTGCGTTGCCTACCATCATCAGTATCATTATCCGCCACCGGAGCATGCTCACCATATACACCAACCTGCATCAACGAATCTGGAATTCCTTTTGTAATCAAAAAAGTCTTTACCGTTTCGCCTCTTCGTTCAGAAAGTACTTGGTTATTACCATCACTACCAATTGCATCTGTGTGCGCCGTGATTCGAATTTTTACATACTCATTGTCTTTTAGTTGCGCAATGATAGATTCCAATTTAGCCACGTCATCCGCACGCAATTCATGTTTACCAAAATCAAAATAGACTTCCTCACTAGCTAATACTTCAGGCAACATTTCAACACTAGTTGAGCTTTGGCTAAATGCCAAAAAAGGAAACAGCAAAACCAAACAAAATGTAAAACTGCAGAACGCAAACCTAAATGAAAAAATCGATTGAAAGAGGGGAGTAATAAAACGAGTCAAAGTCATAATATTCATTGATTAATTTAAGATCATCAAAATTAAACGATAACCTAAAGTAGTTGTCCTTTTACAATCATCATAATGCAGAAACAACAAAAAGGATACATTGCTTTCAAGAAAACGGATGGTCTTTTTACAAAAGTATCTTTATACGAGAATATCTTGCATGATCCGTTATTTTGAATTGAACAAAAATCTGAATATATATCCAATGTAATAACAAGGTTGTAGGCTTTTGTTCCCGTCTGGCGAAAAGGCGCCAGCCCGACAGGTTCTTTTGTTGCTTTTGTGGTTAAAAAAAAACAATTAGAATTTTCATTCGATTCGCAGTTGAACCATATAAGACATATAAGAACACATAAGGCTCGACTTTTCTTTTCTTTTGTTTTCTTTTGCGACTTTTGTCTCTGTCCAAGGAGGTAGGGTTCTAATACGTTTGGAAAAAAAACATTTCTTTTATCTAAGATTTCACCACAAGTTTTCCTAAACTAGAGCATCCAAAGAATGAAGTTGCTTAAGAAACATAACAGAGTGGACGAGAAAACGCTAATTCCCAAATTATTAAAAGGAGACCAGCAGGCCTTCCGAATGCTAGTTGACGCATTTCAGGAGAAGGTTTTGAACACCTGTTATGGTTTTGTCAATAGTAAAGAAGAAGCGGAAGATCTCACTCAAGAAGTATTTGTTGAAGTATTTCGATCCATCGAAAAATTTAGAGGTGATGCGAAATTGTCAACCTGGATCTATCGAATAGCAGTGCGTAAATCATTAGAAGAAATTCGGAAACGAAAGCGACAAAAAAGAGCCGCCTATTTTAAAAGTTTAATTGGATTAGAAGGTGTAGCAGAAACGGTAGCAGATAATAGCAAAAATCCGCATCAAGAATTAGAGTCAAAACAGCGTGCAACAATCATGCAAAAAATGCTGGATAAAATTCCAGAAAATCAACGCATCGCTTTCACACTTCATAAGTACGAAGGATTGAGTTACCGAGAAGTCGCAGAAATAATGGGACTAAGTCTACCCGCAGTCGAATCCCTTATGCATCGGGCCAAAGCAAGCCTAAAGAAAAAATTATCCGTTTATTATAAAAATAAAATGATTTAAACCGAAAGTTTTTTTGATGAATCCGCATCTAAGTAGTAGAAGTTTTAAATTGAATGATAATGCAAAACAGAGAAAAAAATATTCAAGAAGAAATAGAAAAGACCATGCAAAGTCTGGATGAGCTTCCAAGACTAAAAGGAAATCCATGGCTTTTCGATCGGATCGAAGCGCAGTTGAATACAACAGAAAAGCCTAGTAAGACTTGGACTTTTTCTCATGTACTACAACCTGTTATCGTCTGTTGTTTGCTACTTGTAAATGTCTATACAGCTTACACAGTTTTTAGCAACAGCTCAATTACCGAAGACCTCAACACTGAAAATATGGAAAGCGAATATTCCTATATGACAGGTCAATCAACTGATTACTATATTCCAGAATAAAGTCACTTAATATGAATCACTTTAAAGAAAACCGTTGGATTACTTGGTTGGTTGCTATTTTGGTAATCCTAAATATTAGTACACTCGCTATGTTGTGGATGCAAAATGGTAAACAGCATAGAGGGAAAGATCGTATGGAAAGAAGACACGGGGAAAAGAAGAATAGAATGGCGAAAGCACTAAGTTTAACGGATGATCAGGCACAACAATTCGAAACCTTAAGAGCTACTCATCGCGAACTAGTAAATGGAATCAGGAAAAGAATAGGGGACAAGAAAAAGCAAAAATTAGAAATGCTTACCGTAAGTCCTATTGATACTGCATCACTTACAAACTTGGATCAAACGATTGGTAATTTGTACATAGAAATAGAGCACTCCTTAAATGAACATTATTCTAGTTTGCAAGCAATTTGCAACAGTGAACAAAAGGAATTATTAAAAAAGCAATTCAAAAAAATGTTCGATCGGTCACCTCCGAATAAAAGAAGAGGTCGTAAACATTGATGACTAAAAGTGAGGAAGTACAAGAAAAAAATGGTAGATTGAGGACTATGAATCTAAATTATTTAGCATTTTTCTTGATCTCTTTCTTACCCTTACTCATAGGTTTTTTTTGGTATAACCCAAAATCTTCCATCAGTAGATGGGCAGGTGAATCCTATCGAAGTCCACGAGATTTTCGTCCGGCACAAATTTTAATGCTATTCTTTTTAAGTTTTCTACTCGTCTACGGTTTTATTAATTTAGTCATTCACCAATTGGGTTTTTATGAACTGTTTTTCACAGATATCATGAAAGGGAGCACTGAAGCAGAAAAAGTAGTGGCAGACTTTTTAAGTGTCTATGGTGATAAGCATCGACATTTTGGTCATGGTGTATTGCATGGAGTGCTTAACGCATTTATGTTTGCCTTACCATTCATTGGAGCGCATGCTGTTTTAGACAGAAAAAGTAAACGGTATGTTGTCTATCATTTTTCATACTGGCTTATTACCTGTGCAATAGTTGGGGGTTGTATTTCTGAATTTGTTTAGAAAAATATTTCTTCGGATTGAATATTCACAATTGAGTTTGAAATTGAATTTGCTATCCTTACTTTTGTCGCCATGAACTGGCAAAAACTATTTTTCTCCATAAGCCTAATCGGCGCATTCAGTTTTTTATTCCTTACGACTCTAGCCATGTACCTCTATCCCGGAGGGACAATTCATGCACCTGAACTCGAGGCTTATTCTTTCCTTAATAATTATTTTAGTGATCTCGGTCGCACCCGCACCTTTGACGGTACATCCAATATAACCTGCCATCGAATTTTTAAAGCGGCCCTCACAACCTCAGGAGCTACACTAATTTTATTCTTCATTGCACTCCCCAGTTTATTCAAACAAACAGTTCCAAAAACCTTAGCCATCATTGCCGCTATTTTAGGTAGCATCGCAGGTCTTTGCTATATCGGAATCGGTTGGGTACCTTGGAATGAAAGTTACTGGGGACACCGGGTATATGTTGAACGAAGTTTTCTCGCATTTTTAATAATGGTTATATTCTATATTTTTGCGATCTATTCCGAACGATCCTATCCCAATAAATATGGAAATGTTTTGCTGGTGTTTTTCATCATTCTTTTGATTCAAATCATCATCATGTTTTTTGGCCCACGAGCCTACCGCAATAGTGAAGCGCTTTTTCTTCAGGCTGTCGCCCAAAAAATTGTGGTCTACTCGGAGATCTTGGTCATGGCTTTTATGGCGCTTGGCGCAATTCGACTTAGTGAAAAGGGGGAGAATTAGAATAGGAATAGGAATAGGAATAGGAATAGGAATAGGAATAGGAATAGGAATAGGAATAGGAATAGGAATTAGAATGGCCTTCTAATGCAGCACTACAATCGAGTGAAAACTGTAACTGCCACTTTAATTGTCACTTCACTGAAATTGCCACTTTAACTGAAAAAAATAGAAATGTCCCGCTAATGGGGATGGGAACACAGATTTAACGGATAGAACGGATTTTTTCTTTTATTTCATTCCCTAGAACCATTCAATCAAACAAATGCATACTCCATAATAAACACGTCTCGCAAAAAAAATCCGTCCCTTATCCGTTCCATCAGTTAAATCCGTGTCCCATCAACGCAACACCACATTCGAGTGAAAATTGAGCTTGAAATTTGAACTTGAAACTTCAAAAAAACAGCATATCTCATCAATGTAACTTCACATTCAAGTAAAAACTGCCACTTCCACTTCAACTGTCACTCTATTGCAACTGCCATTTTAACTTTAACTCCCCTGCCGTCTCCTCTTTCCGCAACAATTCCACCTAAAATAAGGTTAAAGCTATAACGATTCAAACCGACAATTAACATCGAAAAAACGTATATTTGCCCTCGTATGGAAAAATTTAGAAACTTTTGTGTAATTGCACATATTGACCACGGGAAAAGCACCCTTTCAGACCGCTTGTTAGAGTTCACTAAAACGATCTCTAAACGAGACATGAAAGCACAGGCTTTGGATGACATGGATATCGAACGGGAACGTGGTATCACCATTAAGAGTCACGCCATTCAGATGTATTATAAACATACGGATGGAGTTACCTATACCTTCAATCTGATTGATACACCAGGTCACGTTGATTTCTCTTACGAGGTATCTCGATCTATTGCCGCCTGCGAAGGGGCTTTGCTGATTGTAGATGCAACTCAAGGGATACAAGCGCAGACTATTTCTAATTTATATCTTGCCATTGAACACGATCTTGAGATCATTCCGATTCTCAACAAGATCGATATGGAAAGTGCGATGGTGGATGAAGTATCTGATCAGGTCATTGACTTGATTGGTTGTAACAAAGAAGAAATTGTATTGGCTTCGGGCAAAACGGGAGAAGGTATTCAGGATATTATGAACGCAATTGTAGACCGTGTTCCTCCTCCAAAAGGTGATCCAAAAGAACCTTTACAAGCCTTGATTTTTGACTCAGTATTTAATTCATATCGAGGAGTAATTGCTTACTTCCGAATTTTGAATGGAACGCTAAGAAAAGGAGATCAGGTACGTTTTGTAAATACCGAAAAAGAATATGCTGCAGATGAAATTGGTATTTTACAATTGGATCAGGTTCCCCAAAAAGAGTTGAGTGCGGGTAATGTGGGATACATCATTACAGGTATTAAATTGTCAAAAGAAATTAAAGTAGGGGATACGCTTACGCAAAGAGATCGCCCTTGTGAAAAAGCCATTCAAGGATTTGAGGATGTGAAGCCGATGGTATTTGCAGGTATCTTTCCAATTGAGAATGAGCACTTCGAAGACTTGCGTGATAGTTTAGATAAGCTGCAGCTAAATGATGCTTCATTGGTTTTCGAACCAGAATCATCTGCAGCACTTGGTTTTGGTTTCCGTTGTGGATTCCTAGGAATGTTGCACCTCGAGATTATTCAAGAACGCCTTTCAAGAGAATACGATCAGGAAGTAATTACCACTGTTCCTAACGTAACTTATTACGCGAAGACGAAGAAAAAAGATTCTAAGAAGTTTATAGTTAAAACGCCAAACGATTTACCTGATCCGTCTATCTTGGATTTTGTAGAAGAACCATATATCATTGCTCAGATTATTACCAAGCCAGAGTTTATTGGTTCGATCATGAAGCTTTGTCTAGAAAAACGTGGAGTACTTACGAAGCAAATCTACCTAACGACATATCGAGTAGAAATGACTTTTGAGATTCCTTTGGCAGAAATTGTTTTCGATTTTTACGATCGATTGAAATCTATATCTAGAGGATATGCCTCATTTGATTATACGCCATTTGATTATCGAAAATCTGATTTGGTAAAAGTAGATATTCTATTGAACGGAGATCCTGTTGATGCACTTTCAGCATTGATTCACCGGGATAAAGCACCAGCCTTCGGAAGAAAGATTTGTGCAAGATTGAAAGAGTTGTTGCCACGTCAGCAATTTAAGATTGCCATCCAAGCAGCAATTGGTGCAAAGGTAGTTTCAAGAGAAACCATTTCTGCTTTACGTAAAGATGTAACTGCCAAATGTTACGGTGGTGATATCTCTCGTAAACGTAAGCTACTAGAAAAACAAAAGAAAGGAAAGAAAAAAATGCGTCAGATCGGAAACGTAGAAGTCCCACAAAAGGCCTTCCTCGATGTACTAAAACTCGATTAACAAGCAACTTTCTAACTCTTATAAATGAAACTCAAAAGCGCAATGGAGCAATATCCCGTTGCGCTTTTTTGTTGTATTATTGTAGCAAGACTTTATTGTTTTAAAGTTATTTTTAAAATAACTCGCGATAAGACCCGATCAAATTTATTCGAAAGCTTTAGCTTTTGAATAAATCCCAATCCTGTAAATCCCTGTCTGATCTGTTGTCAAGCTAGGCAGGCTGTTCATCATGTCCAAAAAAAGTAAAAACTAAAATCATGAAAGTATTCACATTCCTCCTAATCACAATCCTGTCTCTAAGTAACCTCACTGCTCAAGAAACGCAAGAAAAAACAATCACGGTAACCGGCGAGTCTACCATACAAATATCCCCAAACGAAATCATACTCCGAATCGACTACTCCGAATATTGGGCAACCCAAAAGAACGAAGTAAAAACCACCATAAAAACCATCGAAGCTCAAATACTAAAAGCTTTAAAAATAGCCGGAGTCAAAGACAAAAATATAACCCTAGGAGGAGTCACACTACTAAGAGAATACGACCGCAGCAAAAGAATCTATACCAACCGTCGCCTATCCAAACAACTAAACGTTTGTGTCTACAGCTCCGACGAAATTGAACAGGTAATAGAAATCCTAGAAGCAGATAACTTATTTGAGAAAGCAATTACACAATTCCTTATAGCAAGTACACGCCACACCGATAAAGAGGAGTTTGAAAAGCAAGCCAAGAAGGAAGCAATCATAGACGCAAAAGAAAAAGCCAACTTAGTATTATCCGCAGTAGGAAAAAAAGTAGGAGAAATTCTAAAAGTAAAAGAACTCTCTGGTTCAGGAACAACCAACAGTGGAGACAGCTTCTACTCCGTACAATCCAATAATAACAGCGGTGTCTCTGCCATGACCGTAGTCTATAGAGTAGAAACCATTTTCCAAATCCAATAAATCAATACTCCGTTCAGCTTTTTAGAATAGAATTTACCTAAACTATTGATAAATAAAAGTGTTAGCTATGCATTAATGATACTTTTTAGGGCATGTTTAAATTTAGTTTCCTATGAAAATCAAGAGTTTATGGTTCTCGCTAACAATTTTTTAATGAGTTTAGCGAGCTAACTGAATTCTAAAATTGGACGCGAGGTTCATAAAACATTGATTTGCAATTAAATGGAAATTTGTACATGCTCTTAGTTCT
>CALGLS010000532.1 GCA_937959375.1 uncultured Saprospiraceae bacterium | reverse complement strand
CCAATAAAGAAAATACTACCAATACCATCGCCTCTAAAATCATCACGATGAAAGCCACCTTCCACGTTCAATGCAAAATGCTCCTTACGAAATAAGACACCAATAACGCCACTAACGCGCGTAGCTTGGTCTCTATCAACTTCAAGATTTCTTTTCTGGTAGAGGTAACTTATTCCTGCATTAATATAAGGTGTAATGTTGTCACCGCTATCAAAATAATAACCGATCTTCGGTCCAATCTGAAGGGCCGTACTTGTAAATGAGGGTACATTTAATCGCTCAACTCCAAGGTCAATCCCCATTCCAAATTTATTGGTTACGAAGCCTAGGAAACTTGAGTTGAATTTTAAAAGTTGTGAACGAGATTTTGAATCATCAAAAAGAGCGTTGTCTTGGCTACTGCTGTAAACAACAATACCGCTTAGAATTGAGGAGCCTTTTGTGGTTGCAGGACTAATTGATTTTTCTTGTCCGTACACTAAACCAAGCAACATTAAGAGAGGAAGTATTAGTTTGAATTTTAGTTTCATGTTTTCTAGCTTTACTTTAAATCAGAATACTTACTTTAAAACACTACGAATTGTCCAGCTTGAATCGTTTTGTTATTCGTTTTTAACGTAAAAATATATGTCCCCGGAGATAAGTTCTTTACATCCACTGAGGTAATTTTATTTTCTATTTTTTGAGATCGAATTTGTTTTCCTAAATTGTTGTAAACTATCAACTCATATGAATGATGTGGACTTTCAAATTCTAAATCAAAATAAAGCACTTCATCGACTGGGTTTGGAAATACGTTTAAGTCAACTACTTGTTTTTGATCATCGACACTAACCGGAGGAGGTAAACCTAGGTCAATTTGATAAATTGAATCAACATCAAAATCATTGGCATTTGCAAGCGCCAACCAAAGGTATTGTCCATCAAAAGCTAATCCATTTGGATAGATTCCTTGGGTGATGTCAAACGTTTGCTCAATGTCAAAGTCAACTGTGTCGAGTGCAAAAAGTTGGTCTGTAATGTTTTCTGTATACCAAAGTGATTCATTTACAAACGCAAGTCCACTACCAAATGATCCAAGAATTCCAGGAATGGTTTGAATGACTTCAAAGTCGGTATCAAGTTGATATAAAACTGCAGCATTGGCATTAATGAGCCAGAAAGATGATCCATCCCAGGTTAGCCCAGACGGATAGCCATCCATATCAAAAGGCGGAAAGTAAGTTTGTATAATGGTACCATCTGTTGTATCTATCTTGTGAATTAAACTGGGTCCGGTATCTGTCACAAATAGATATCCATTCGCAAAGGTGAGTCCAGCTGGTGTAAGTAAGGGGTCTACTATTATTGTTTTTAAAACTGTTCCATCGACCCTAGATACCTTGTATAACAATGAATCTTCATAACCGTTTCCAATCCACAAGTCTTGGCCGTCAAATGCAATATCTAATGAAAGACCAACTGGACTTGGTATACTGTGAATGATATTAAGGTCTTGTGCTTTCGCAGAAAAGGAAAACCCAATTAGTAAAATGAAGTAAAGTATGTAGTTTTCGTTTTTCATTTTTTGCTTTATAAATAACCTTTTAGAATTAGAATTAGAATCGGAATTATAATATTCCGCAATTGAAAAAATACAACTATCTAAATGCTCATCTTGGTTGTAGTCGAAGCATCAATACTTCATAATAGCAGGGCGTTGTGTCACTTCATGATAGCAAATTGAATCGCGTTCAAAAAAGTGAAGGACCATGCTTTTTCTAGTTTTAGATTTATTAATATGCGCCTCACCGCCATGTAAGAGATTGGCATGCCAGATGAGAATATCACCTTTTTTGGCGGTAAACAATTTTTTCTCTAAGCTATAATCCTTGAGTTTATTTTCAATCATGGCTTCGTAATCTCCGTATTTCTTTTTGCCTAACATCATGCTGGTACCTTCGTTGTCAAAAGCTGAATTCAAGAAATAGGGGAGTTTGTGTGAACCAGGATAATAATGTACCGGACCATTGTCTGCTTCGATATCTTCTAGTGCAATCCAAACACCAATCAATCCACCAAGAGGGTAGGTGGTCATGTGTAAGGTATCGGAATGTGTTTTTTGCTCACTACCTTCATGAACGAAGTTGATACTTTGGAAAAGCACCGCTTCTCCATCTACCAAGTGATGTAAGACTTTTTGCAAGGATTCATCATAACCCATCTTTCGAACAGTCTCAGATTTGTGAATCGCAAACATGATTTTTTTATTACCATATCTAAACTTCACCTGCTGACTTTCAATTAGTTCATCTATGGCACTGTTGACCGCATCCACCTGTTCCTCCGTAAAGTAATCTTTGATGACCGCATAGCCAACTTCATTAAATTGCTTTAAACTTTCTTGAGAGGCTGATGAGAACTTTTGGAAAACAGGATCAGCTACAAGTTGATCGATGTTAGGTTCAATATTGCTGTTGTTTAATCCTTCAAAATCTTTACTGGAGACAGAGGAATAATACTTTTTATTGAGGCCATATTTCTGGTATAGCTTCTCATTGTGTTTCAAGTCCTTCTTTTTGAAGAAATTATAGACTTGGTAACTTAACTTTAGTCTTTTAATAAATTCAATCATTTTTATGTGGTTTCGCCGGTAAGTTACGGTTATAATCTCTGAACTAAAGCAAATTATTCGTGTATTTGAAGCTCATTGAGCATAATTTTTTTTAGATTGTGCTGTAAACAAACATAGAAGTTGTTAAAATGCTAAAGCAAGGCAGGTATCTGGTAATCAATGTATTGCCCGCAATCTTAAAGACAGCTAACTCATAACTTCACAAAACGATAAACGAACTACTATGCAATTGAAACGTCTTTTAGTTATCTCCATTGCTTTTTTCCTGTGTTTCAATTCCAGCTTTGCTCAAAGTTTGGATAAAAACTGGCAGTTTGAAGCAATTCTTGATGCGAATAATCAGTCTTTGCTTCCGGTTTCTAAATCAGATCAATTGAAATTGGATAAGGGAACATTTTCCTATTCGCTTCAAGCAAAGAATGGTTTGAAAGCATCTGGAGATTATATTTATCAAAATAACCTACTCGTCTTTTACTACGATACACCAGGTGACACCATTCGAAAATATCGTATTTCAGAACTGACTGATTCTACTCTTATTTTTCAAGAAAAAGGAACCAGCTATAAATTTACTGCTGCTGCCATGGACGAAAAAGCAATTGGTATCGTGCCAACGGTCCAAGCAGTGCCAAGTCAAGGTTTTTCCTTTACAAGCATGTGGCGAGGACTTTTGGGGATGATTAGTTTGATTTTCATCGCATACTTGTTTAGTGCGAATAGAAGTGGAATAAATTGGAAAACAGTAGGAATAGGTTTGATTTTTCAATTGCTGATTGCTATAGGTGTTTTGAAAGTGCCTTTCATAAAAGGAATTTTCGAGTTTGTTGGACAAAAATTCATTGACTTATTGGAATACACGAGAGCTGGATCTGAATTTCTTTTTTCAGGACTGGTAACTGACATGGATAGTTTTGGTTTTATTTTCGCCTTTCAGGTTTTACCAACCATCTTGTTCTTTTCTGCTTTAACCTCTGTCTTGTTTTACTTGGGAATTATTCAAAAGGTGGTAAAGCTACTGGCTTGGTCACTAGCAAAAATCCTAGGAATATCGGGTGCAGAAAGTTTAAGTGTAGCAGGAAATATTTTCTTAGGACAAACAGAAGCACCGCTTTTGATTAAGAACTATTTGGAGAAAATGAATAAGTCGGAAATGTTGTTAGTGATGATTGGAGGAATGGCAACAGTGGCTGGTGCTGTCTTAGCTGCCTATATCGGATTCCTCGGAGGAGATGATGAAGCGCTACAACTTTACTTCGCCAAGCACTTATTAGCTGCTTCGGTTATGGCTGCTCCTGGAGCAATCGTAATTTCAAAAATACTATATCCACAAATGGAAGAAGTGAATACGGATGTTTCGGTTTCTCAAGAAAAGATTGGTTCCAATTTATTGGATGCTATCGCAAATGGAACAACTGAAGGATTGAGGCTGGCGGTTAATGTAGGAGCAATGTTGTTAGTTTTCGTAGCATTCATTGCTATGCTCAACGGCATGCTCGGTTGGGTAGGAGAGATGACATCGTTGAACACATGGATGGCAGCGAATACCCCTTACCAAAGCTTATCTTTAGAGTTTATCTTAGGCTATCTTTTTGCGCCGTTAATGTGGCTAATGGGAGTTGCCAAGGAAGACATGGCATTGATGGGACAGCTACTTGGAATCAAACTTGCTGCGAGTGAGTTTGTTGGTTACATTCAATTGGCCGATTTGAAAAACATGGCAAACGAAACACATCTTACTTACAATAAATCAATCGTAATGGCGACTTACATGCTTTGCGGTTTTGCTAATTTTGCTTCTATCGGAATTCAAATTGGAGGTATTGGTTCATTGGCTCCGGGCCAACGAAAAACATTATCTGCTTTTGGAATAAAAGCGTTGATTGGTGGTACGATTGCTTCTTTGATTTCTGCTACTATTGCTGGGATGATTATTGGATAGGTAGTCCTGTGGACTACCGTTGGAAGTTGGATGTTGGAAGTGGGAAGTTGCCTTCTAACGCTAGAGCGCGCTAACGAAATTTTCGTTTGCGCGCTCTATTTATTAAGGAAAAACTTCTAATTCCCTACTCCCTTCTTCCTACTTTGATTTTTCACTTAATGGCGCCCACAGATCGTGTAAAATATAACGAGGTGACGAAAGAGTGTATATAAAAATGTGCCGGATTCTGGACTTTAGTCCATCTGATAAAATTTGACCGGACTAAAGTCCGAGATCCGAACACCGATCGTGTGATAGTTTCCGCGAGTCTACGATCGAGTGAAACTTCCAACTCCCCACTTTCTAGATCCCAAACTGCGTAAAGTG
>CALGLS010000531.1 GCA_937959375.1 uncultured Saprospiraceae bacterium | reverse complement strand
TTGAAAACAAATTCAAATAAGGGTCGATCGGTGAGCATGATTTAGATAACTGAGCGCCACTTATTAAGACTAGGCGACTGAGTTATTTCTTTGGACTCACAAAATACGAATTATGCTGGAATTATAAGATGCTTAGTGGTTAAGAATGGATTAAGTTTTTGTGTTTGCCTTTGTTTTTCCATTTTTCTTAGAGCATGTTTAAATTTAGTTTCCTATGAAAATCAAGAGTTTATGGTTTTCGCTAACAATTTTTTAATGAGTTTAGCGAGCTAACTGAATTCTAAAATTGGACGCGAGGTTCATAAAACATTGATTTGCAATTAAATGGAAATTTAAACATGCTCTTAGTTAGCACTAGTGTTAAGGTACAAAAAAATGGGAAAATCAGCAATAAAGGAAAAGGGCATATTTTACCTGTAGTTCGAGCTAATATGTGTGTGGATCGGGTGGGAAGTTGGAGCTGGGAAGTTTCGCTCGATCATGAAGCGCTACGATCGAGTGGAACTTCCAACTCCCTACCTCCAACTTCCAACTAGGCCTTATTTCTACTTGTTTTTCGCTTTAATTCGTGCCTTTCTTAGAAAATCCACTATTTTTGCCCCAATATTTAACAAATAAAGAGATATGCAATTAAGTGAACAGGAAATCGTACGCCGCGAGGCGATGGAACAAATTAGAGCACTAGGAGTAGATCCTTTCCCTGCTGAGGGTTTTGATGTAAATTTCAAAACGACTGACTTTAACACAGATGCCTTTCAGGCCAACCTGATAAAAGAGCTAGAAACGTTAAAATCGGTGGGTAAAGCTGGAGCCGAAAAAATTGCTGGTTTTCTAAGAAAAAATAAATTTAAAGCAAGTGCACTTCTAGAAGATGAGGAGATGGTGAAGGCTTATGCTTTGACAGAAACCGCGTCGTTTGATCAAGGAGTTGGACGTGATGATATGCCGTTAGAAGATTTTATCGGTGGTTTGCGTACAGTATGTCTTGGTGATTTCCAACCAGAGAAAAGACCAGAGATACGAATAGCTGGACGTTTTATGCGAAGCCGTGGTTCTTTTGCAGAATTACAGGATGCATATGGCAATATTCAAATCTATGTTGGTAAAGGAAAATATGGAGCAACTCCAGAAGAGAAAGAATTGAACGCAAAATTATTGAAACTCATTCACTTTGGAGATTTCATTGCGATCACTGGTGAGTTGTTTGCTACTCAAATGGGTGAGCTAACCGTTCGTGTAAATGATCTACGCTTTTTGTCAAAAGCACTTCGAAATCTTCCGATTGTAAAAGTAGATAAAGATGGAAAAACGCACGATGCTTTTTCTGATCCGGAATTGCGTTACCGCCAGCGATACGTTGACCTAGTGGTAAATCCGCAGGTAAAAGATGCGTTTCTGAAAAGAACGAAAATGTATAACTCAATTCGTGAGTATTTGAATGAAAAAGAATACCTCGAAGTTGAGACACCAATTCTACAACCATTGTACGGAGGTGCAGCAGCTCGTCCATTCACCACCCATCACAATACACTGGATATGAAACTGTATTTGCGAATTGCAAATGAGTTGTATCTGAAGCGATTGATTGTTGGTGGGTTTGATGGTGTGTATGAGTTTTCAAAAGATTTTAGGAATGAAGGAATGAGTCGTTTTCACAATCCTGAGTTTACGCAAATCGAATTGTACGTTGCCTACAAAGATTACGAATGGATGATGAATTTGGTAGAAGAGATGGTAGAGAAGGTGGCAATGGATACCAATGGCACAACTAAAGTACAAGTAGGTGAAAATATAATTGACTTTAAGCGTCCGTGGAAGCGATTTACGATGTACGAAGCGATTGAGCATTTTACAGGAATTGATATTTCAGAAATGGATGAAGCAGGCCTTTTGGCTACAGCCAAAAAACTACATGTACCTGTCGATCCGTCAATGGGGAAAGGTAAGTTGATCGATGAAATTTTTGGGGAAACCTGCGAAGCGAAATTGATTCAACCAACCTTCATTACAGACTATCCAGTAGAGATGTCGCCACTAGCTAAAAAGCATCGTTCGAAAGAAGGATTGGTGGAGCGTTTTGAAGCGGTTTGTAACGGAAAAGAAATTTGTAATTCATTCACTGAGTTGAATGATCCGATTGATCAGCGGGAGCGTTTTGAATCCCAACTTGAATTAGGAAAAAGAGGAGATGACGAAGCAATGGTTTTGGATGAAGACTTTTTACGCGCATTAGAATATGGAATGCCACCTACTGCTGGACTAGGAATCGGAATGGATCGTTTGGCAATGATTATGACCAACTCTAATAGTATTCAAGATGTACTTTTCTTTCCTCAGATGAAGCCGGAAAATAAGGGCGGCGAGGGTGAAGAGGAGGAGGTTTAGAATTAGAATTAGAATTAGAATGGCCCTTCTGATGTGGAGTATAAATCAAGGTTGTTCTTAAATGATAAAAAATAAGAATGGGAAATCTTTCAAAGTGAGGGTTTTCCATTTTTTATAATTTCACCTCAATTGTTTATTTA
>CALGLS010000530.1 GCA_937959375.1 uncultured Saprospiraceae bacterium | reverse complement strand
AGAATTTGGCAAACATACTTGTTGTAGATAAGGCCCTGCATCAAAGGAATAACCTGCCTCTGTAGCTGGTACTATTTCAAAGTCGAAATTAGAAATATCAAAAAAGATATTATCAGCAGCTTCTATTTTTATTCGAGCAGTACTTGTTATATTATCAGGAACCATCACAAAGCGCGAACCAGTATTAGGTACATTTTCTGCTAAAGTAGTAGGGTAGGTAAAGCCTCCATCTGTAGAAAGTTTGATATTGACAATTTGAGAATTTACTGGAGCCATATCGGTATTAGCTACGTCCCAAGTTACTTCTACAAAGTCACCTACTTCCCAAGTAATCGCATTGGCATTTGGATATTCAACTAAAAATGGACCTGCAGTTTCTGTGACTTCAAAACTCATTTCATCCCAGACTACACCACTGATCTCAGGATTGTTGTCTCTTACCGAGCAACGGAATTTTAAATTACGACTATAAGTAGGTAGCACTTCCCAAGGGTGACTTGTGTTGTTAACTACATTTTGCATTCTTGGAAAAATTCTTGTTTCAGAAGTAATTGGCGCCCAAGATCGGAAACTTGGTTCGTCACCTACAGGGCTTCCCATCTGTGTTGAAAAAGGAGATTTATTGTATTGTTCCCAACAATAAGTCAAATCGTCATTGTCTTCATCTGTAGCTTCTGCACTCAACTGGAAAGGAGTACTAATTGGAATATGAAAACCATTAGAGTAAGGCAATGTTAGAACTGGGTAATGATTGTTGGTTGGAATAATTTCTGCACAGATATTAGCAGGGCCATTCGCAGTGAATTGATAAATAGCCTCCAATGAATTAGCATGGTAATAATCGTGTGGTCCAGAAGCTACATTAGGATCATTTCCACAAACACCATTGTATGACATAATCGTATTTCCACTTCCTGGCTCGTAGGCCGTTCCTGCTGAAATGTTTGGATTGTCTGAGTCTGTGCAATAATTCCAAGTATGCGGTGCATTGAAAGAGTGTCCTATCTCATGTGCTGTGATTCTAGTGATGGTGTATTCCCAATCAGAATTGTACTGACAAGTAATAGCAGCAGCTTTATTGCCTGTACAAACTGCTCCTAGACTCGCTAGTCCACCGGTGTCACATCCAAGGTTTAATAGATGCCCAAAATCATAACTAAGGCCTCCAATGATATTGCTGATAACACCAGTGTTTTCTCCAATCATTTGACCACTAGCATTACTGTCGTAATATGGGTCAGATGCTGGATCCATAAAAATGATTTGATCATTATCGTTTACCAAAATAACTCTAAACCCTGCATCAATTTCAAAAATTAAATTCAATCGATTAACTCCAGTTACTATTTTTGCCAATGCATCTGTAGCAGTACCTTGTGCTTCTCCCCATTCACCCGTACAGGCTATAGCAATACGATAGGTTTTTAGTTCTACAATTTCAGCATCACCACGCAAGTTGGCTGTATTCGTATTCGTATTGTTGATTTGCTCGGTTGTATTGTCGTCATTACCTACAACAACTGGACTATCATGTGAGCCACAGGTCAAATATTCTGGTGGAATATTAGTCTCATGATCTTTTACAAAATAACTCATATAAAAGGCGGTCTGGTCATTTGTGTACGGATCGATATAAATCGGTCCATTATCAAGCGTATGAATAGCGCCGTGAAATCCTTTAGATGTTACAGAAAAGCGAAGACGCATTCCTTTTTGATCAATGTTGTAACCAATGTAAGATTTTATTTGAGGGTATTTTGCCGCAAGGCCAGGCTGCATCATAGGCGAGTAGGAAACAGCAAAAGTTGCCAAATTCCCATCAGGCATTGGAAGGTCGAGTAGTAATGGGGTCTCGCGTGACTCATTCGAAAATTCGTCTGGAGCTGATCGCAAGTACTCTTTTAATCCTGATAGGTCTAGTTCCAATGTTTGATAACTGTTCGGAATGATGGTCCGGTTATCCATATTAGTACTGATAAGATTTTCATTGGCTGATCGCCAAAAATTTTGACCACTCTGAGCGATAAGGTTGCTCATGCAGCAGCAAAACAAAAGGGCAAATAAAATACGCATTTCAGTTGTTTTTATTAAAGTTCAAAATTTGGGTGTGTGGAGATTGTCAGTTTCTACATTCCAGAAAAACAAATATAAGCTTTAATAGGCTATAATAGAAGTAGAAAATTGGGATTTGTCGTCTAGTGTAAGAGTATGTTTGAAATTTTAAAGAATTGAAAATCAGTAGTTTGGTGGTTCTGAAGATAAATCAAAGAAGGAGTTTAGCGAGCTAAACGACTGAGTTGATTTGAAGTCAGGTACCCAAAATTCTGGTTTTCAGGAAGTTAAAATTTAAACAGACTCTAAGCTCTCTTGTTTTATGTGAGCGTGGAGTATTTCGTATGAAACGGAAATGTTAAAAAGCAGCACGAATTTCAGCACGGCCAATGTGTACAGGTTTAGCAGTACCCGTTTGGCGACCTTCGTAGGTAATATTTAGTTGGATATTATTGGAGAGACTGCGGTCGAGTACTACATTCCACAGAAAATTTCGGCCATTTTGTAGGCCTTGTAGCATGGCGAATTCGATGGGGGAATTCTTCTCACCATTAAATTCGATTGTGGCGTATGAGCCGCTGAGGCGAAGTGCTGTGGAGCTTGATCGCTTGAGTACCAATTCTAGATTGAGGTCATGTACTTTAGCTGTTTCGTTGGCTTCAGGAAGTTGATTAGCGCTGTTCTCTAATTTATAACCAAAAGCCACTCTGAATTTCTTGGAAGGTTGGAAGGTTAGTTTGGGTTCTAATTTATACAATTCAATATCGAAATCGCGATTATTAAATAATTCAGAATCCGTAAACCTTCGACCAAGAGTACCTTTAAATTCCCAACTCAAACTTTGTGATAAATTCCAGCGGCTTCTAAGAAATTGCTCCTGCGTTCGTCGGCTTTCATAACCACTTACCAAAACGATTTTACTTCTATTGTCAAGCATTCCCGCTCGCAATTCATAAATCTCATGAGCTCGATTAAAGAATAAGGTATTTCTAATTCGTGAACTGATCGAAACCAACGAAGTATCGGCTACTTCCAATTGAAATGGATTCCAAGGTACGATATCATCTGCCTGACGAGTACGACGGTTGATCACTAAAATAGAATGAGTTGAAAACTTACTCAACCTTTTCAAATACTTTTTTGATTGACGCCACTTTGCGGGAGGCGTGATGTAAATCGATTGGTTTAGTTGTACGTTATGCGTACGGATAAATTCGTCGGTAAATAAGGTAACTCGAACCGCATTCCCCTGATCTTGAAATGCAATTTCTTGTATCTCACTCAGTTGCACTGTACTGTCCTGATTACTGTCGGTCCATTGGTAATTTCCTTGACCATTATCAACAGGAATGTATCGGTATTCGATCTTGGGTTCTTGCCCTGAACTAATTTCGTAGTTGGTGGTTGATCGAATTAATTTATCGAAAACACTCATGCTGTGTTCCAATCTTCCGAGGAATGTTTTTTGAGGATCGAGTTGCGTTAATAGCGTGTCGCATATTTCTAAATTCCGATAGGTTAAATTCCAGCGTAGGTTTGAATTTTTGGCTTGTTGCCAACGGCCGTTCAAGTTAAACTCTTCTGCAAAAGTAGACTGTCCAAATTCAGCATCCTTTGGAGCGAAATCAAAGCGACGAGTGTAGTTGGCACCAAAACCAATTTTGTCACTTTCATTCGACTCGAGGTATACTTTGTACAAGTCGTACTGAAAACTACTACTGTTCAAAGTATCGGCATCAGGATTCATTCGACTGTTCTTTTCTCGCTCGCCATATACACCGAGTTTGAGCCCATTTAGTTTTTTAAATGTTTTAGACAAGTCGCCTTTCGGGCGAATGAATGTACTATTTTCTTTCTCACTATTGCTATTCAATAAACTTCCTTGAAGGTCTGCTGCAAAACCGTTTTTTTGGAATTTACTACGTAGCGTATGTTTTGCGCCATCGTAAATATTCTTTCGGATAAAAGTGTTGAATTTATATTCTAGGGTGCCGACTTTTAGGAAACTAAATTTCACCCCAGCGCCAGCTAACTGTTCTTCTGCCGGATCGATTTTTTGAATATTGTTACTCAAAGAGTTGACTAAATTCCAATCGCGATTAAATTCCGCATCGCGATAGGGATTGAGCGCTTTGAAATTTTTCTGAACCGTTTCATAACTTATGTCTGATGCTACTTTCCACTTTTTACCAATTGGTTTGTTGAAATAAAATTTACTCAAAGTAGCTACCCCAAAATCATTGTCTTCATCCTCTTTTGAAAATCGATTGGGATCATTGTTACTCAAAGCAACTTCAACTTGGACACCCATGTTTTTGTTGATTTTAAACTCAGATCCTAGCGTATACATTTGCAATAAATTGGGTGCCGTAAGTTTGAGAATAGGAGCGTAGTTTCCGTTGGGTGTACCATCTGGATTTGGTTCAATCCATCTAAAAACACGCCCATTGGCAGGGATGCTTGGATCTAAAATATAATTTCCAGTTGTTCCAAAACCAACCTCTGAAAAACTGGAAGTATAGAATGCGGAATCTGGATGGGTACTGTAGATTAAAATGGTATCGGTCACTAATGTTGATTCACCTCCTGTATTTACTGTGTAGGTGGTGTCTACTAATTTATATTTTACTTGGAACTCACTAAACTCCTGCACCGTGTCAATGCCATTGGTAAATGCATTGTCAATATCATCTCCGACTTTCTGTAGTTCCGAACGTTGTAGCGAATCGAGATCAGCGGCAGCTCCCGAAGTTTTACTATCCTGCTCAGAATAAAGGTTGAAGTAAACACGGAATTTTTCAGTCTCCAACTCTGTGTTATAAGCATAAATAGAACGCAGATAATTTTGATCCGAATATTCAAATTCAACAATGATTCTACTGTCCTTTGTAATCAGTCTTTTGTTGGTAAATGTAATGTCAGAGCGATTGTAATCAATGATGTAATCTTCCTCAATTCCACGCTTCATCAGTGCTCCATCAATGTATACTTTTTCGGTGCCACCTAGTACGATGATAAAGCGTTCACCAAGATTTCCACGAAGTCGATATGGCCCCTGATTTCCTTCCTGTTGTGCAAGAGTGTTTCGGGCAAATTTACCTCGGGCAATCGCACCACTAACACGATTGGTGAGCGTAGCTTTTTTGAAAACAGTAGACTCATTGGAGAAGGTGGCGCCTTGTAGTTTTTTGAAGTAATTCATAAAATAACTATTCGGGCGCTGAAGCTCATAATCACCAGCAATGAGCATGGTCTTTTTTCGCTTTAGCTGAATGAAAATTTTATCAAACTCCTGAAGTTGCTGCGTATTACCTTCTGGTTGTAATGGAATATTTTGATCGGTGATGGCGGCGAGTATTTCAACATCATCTCCGATATTACCTGCCATCTGTAAATTGAAATTCGAGTTTAGAACAAGATTTTGATTATTACCAACGGAGATACCTCTCGAAAAACTTCCACTATAGTCAAGGCCTTTGAAGTCGCTGATGCTTCCAGTTGGTTCATAAGGACTAAAGTCAAAACCGATATAATCGCCACTAGCTGCTTGTTGAATTAGATTAGAATCTAGATGTGCATAGGAGCGTTCGAGATCATACGGAAGGACCCGATATTGGACCTTAAATCGAAGTGGGAGCTCTAAGCCAGCCGTGTCTTTTTTAATAGTAGTTTTAAAGACATTTTTTAAACTATCCATGGAGATGGCCCATTTTAGCCGATTACCAGCGACCTTGTACCAGTTCCGATTGATTACCTCTAAGCTTTCTTCAGGGTATACATTTACAGAACCTTCGATCATTGGTAGGCTGTCAATGGATTGCGTAAGTCCTTCTAAATCAATGGTTTTTAACCGTAAATTAGAAAACTGGTCCTGCTGAGCATAGCTAGTACTCGCAAGGAAAATAAGCAATATGAAAGGTAAAAATGATTTCACTTCTATTGAAACGCAAAAAAGGGGTGAGGTTGCACGAAGAAAGGGAAAAAAGATCGCTTAGGCTGTCAGATCAGTTGGCTTTTGG
>CALGLS010000529.1 GCA_937959375.1 uncultured Saprospiraceae bacterium | reverse complement strand
CCTATCGCACAAAAGGTAATCGCAGTTGCGGCATGGATGGTTACTTGGTGGATTACAGAAGCTGTTTCAATTTCGGTGACGGCACTCATTCCATTAATGTTGTTTCCCATTCTCGGCATCACGGATATCAAAACAGTAGCTGCGAGTTATGGTCATCCCATCGTATTTCTTTTCTTTGGTGGATTCATCATGGCATTAGCGCTAGAGAAGGTAAATTTACATCGACGGATTGCACTCAACATTATTAAACTAACAGGAACCAGTCCGGATCGAGTGATTCTAGGATTTATGATTTCGACAGCTTTGTTAAGTATGTGGATTAGCAACACGGCGAGTACGGTTGTCATGCTTCCGATTGCTATTTCAGTCATTCAATTATTGATAGATGATGCAGATGGCTTTAGTAAAAAGGATCAGAATTTTGCGCTAAGCATTATGTTAGGAATTGCCTTTTCAGCAAATATCGGTGGCATCGCTACTTTAGTGGGTACACCTCCCAACTCCGTACTAGTCGGTTTTATGGAAAGTGAATATCAGATTGAAATCTCATTTTTGAAATGGATGACAATGGGTGTTCCCTTTTCGATCATCATGTTGACGATTTGTTATTTTGTAATTGTAAAATGGGTGTATCCAAGTGGTTTAGGAAATTTCAATTCTGCTGCCAGTTTATTAGATGAGGAGATTAAAAAACTGGGACCGATTCGAAAAGAAGAAAAATTAGTGTTGGTGATCTTCTTGTTTGCAATTACCTTTTGGATTGGTAGAGGAGCGATCAATAGTTGGTGGCCGGAGTTAAACCTGAGCGACACAACGATTAGCATCATAGCCGCGGTAGCCCTCTTTGTTATTCCTTCTGATTTCTCAAAAGGTAAATTCATTCTCAAATGGCAAGACACCGCACAAATCCCTTGGGGCATTCTGATTTTATTTGGTGGTGGGCTGGCCTTAGCTAGTGGTATGTCCCTTGCGGGAATTATCGACATGATTGGTCAAGCTATTGCCTCAAAAGAAGGTTTGAGCATATTTGTGATTTCATCCTTGTTGATTTTTGTCATGTTGTTTATGACGGAGCTGATGAGTAACGTAGCGCTGGTTACGATCTTTGTACCTGTGGTTGCCGGGATTGCTATTGGGTTGGAAGCACCGATTTTGCATATGGCCATTCCTATAGCGATGGCTTCAAGTTGTGCATTTATGTTGCCGATGGCTACGCCTCCAAATGCGATTGTTTTTGCCAGTGGTCATATAAAGGTGTATCAGATGGCTAAGGTGGGGGTGATTTTGAATGTTATTTCTGTAATGTTGCTGATACTTTTTACTAAGTTTTATATTCCTTTTGTTTTTTGAGTAGCTTTATGCTAAAAATGGGGTTTAAATTGAGAGAAAAGTCATCTAACGTTTTTTTAACGCAGAGACGCTGAGACGCTGAGTTGCCCACGAATGAAGTAGGACGCAGGAGACCGCTGAGCTGTTATTTTTTTCTTTGAAAAAAGATAACGCGATACGCGAGAAAATTAGAAGTTTATTTAGTTGCAAAAATTATTTGACACTAAACAGATTTCACGATCGAGTGAAACTTCCCACCTCCAACTTCCCACTTCCAACCTATAAAAATAATGACCGCACTATTCCTCCCTTCTTGGTATCCGAATAAACTGTTTCCGCAGAATGGCGATTTCATTCAGCGGCATGCGGTAGCTGTGGCTGGGCATTGCAAAGTGGCAGCACTTTATGTATTGGCGAATCCAAATGCGAAGGAAGTTAGTGTAGAAGAAATTTGGCACAAAGGAGTTTTTGAAGTTCGGGTTTACTATCCAAAGATTGCGAAGTGGCGAGCGTGGGCACAATTTCGAAGTTACATGAATGCACATCGATTAGGATACCAAGCCGTGCTCAAAGAAATGGGAAAAATTGATTTGGTTCACCTAAATGTCTTTTACAAAGCAGGACTCTTTGCACTGGAATTGAAAAACAAACATCAGATTCCTTATATCATTACGGAACATTGGACGGCGTTTTTGGATATTAGTCCGATCAAATTCACGCCTTTTCAGAAACATAGTATCTTAAAGATTGGACGTAACGCAAGTTTACTCTGTCCTGTGTCGCATGATTTAAAAAAAGCTTTGCAGAACTTTGGTTTCAATGGTCCTTACGAAGTAGTACCAAACGTGGTGGACACCAAACTATTTGCTTTTCAATCGACCAAAGAAGATCCAAACAAAATTAAACTGTTGCACATTTCCACACTTTATGACCCTCATAAAAATGTATCGGGACTTTTAAACGTTATAAAAAAACTGAGCGAAGTGCGACAAGACTTTAGCCTCAGCATCATTGGAAATGCGCACACTGAAAAGCATCAGCAGCGGATAACCGAATTGGGGATCGAAAACTTTGTCAGTATAGTCGGAGAAGTTCCACACGAGAAAGTTGCGGCAGCCATGCAAGCACACGACCTTTTTGTTTTGTTTAGCAATTATGAAAATTTACCTTGTGTGATTATTGAAGCGCAGGCTTCTGGACTTCCTGTGTTGGCTACAGATGTAGGTGGCATTTCAGAAATGATTAATGAGAAAAGTGGGAAACTCGTCAACGCTAGAGATGAGACAGCTTTACTAAATGAATTGCAAATCATGATGGATCAACTTAATCAGTATGATCGTCAGCAAATCAGGCAGCAGGCAGTAAGCCAATACAGTTATGAAAGTGTAGGAAAACAATTTTTTGAAATTTACAAAAGGATAGTGGCAGAGAACAAGGCATGAATA
>CALGLS010000528.1 GCA_937959375.1 uncultured Saprospiraceae bacterium | reverse complement strand
AAATACAATGCAGCTCAGCAGATCATTCAAAATTGGTTTTTGAGTTATAAAGGATTGGGAAAGATGGAATTTGTAGCTTGGAAAGATGATAGAGCCGCTATGGCGGAAATTAAACGTTGGGCTACTGAGGTGGAGCGGGAGGTGGAAGATTGAGGGATGTGAATTAGAATGGGAATAGGAATTTTCCCACTAACGCGATACCCCGAGCGTGTATTTCCCTTCAGGGATTAAGGGCGCGCGCTAGGAATGGGAATGGGAATGTCCCTCTAACTTATCACTTGCGATAAAAGGAAAATTCTAATTCACACTCTAATTCTAATTCACATTCAAGCCGTTTTCAAAACCCTAACAAAATCTTAAAGCCTGCGTTTAAGAACATTTCTTTGCCAAAAAGCATTTATCTTACGATAGAATTGAATTGGCAAAAACGCTCAAAATATAAAATCACTACGAAGATAGATGAACTCAAGTACCAAATCTTTTGCTGCATCAAATGCAATAAGTTGGAAAGCGCTTTCGCAAAAGGGCTTTAGTGCTGGTTTTTTTCATTCTATAAAGGAATTGAAAGAACTATGGGATGCATCTGCTCCAAAGGATAATATCTTTCTTCAGTCTACTTACCTAGAAATCCTAGAAAACAATCCTCCAGATGGGATGTCGTTCTGTTACCTACTTTTCAAAAAGGAGGAAGAAATTGTAGGTTTGGCTATCGGCCAAATTCAGTATTTCAACATCGAACAAAGTTTGAACATAAATGAAAGCGAGGCTTCTCCTTGTTTCTTTAATACCATTGGTCGTTACCTCAAGGGATTGGTCGCTTCAAAGGCGGAGTTTACTACATTGATTTGTGGAAATTTACTGCTCACGGGAGAACATGGTTATTATTTTAAATCCGATAAGGTGGATTGTAAACTTGCATTTGATCTCGTCAATGAAGGGATGAATCAAGCACGCGAAGAATTAGACGGAACAGATAAAAAAGTTGCCGGTTTTTTGATAAAAGATTTCTTTGAGGGAACTCGAAACGAAGGAGATTTTCAAAAAACAGCTTGTAACGAATTTACTATTCAGCCCAATATGATTTTGGATATTCCAGCTTCCTGGAAAACCTTTGAAGATTATACTGCTGCCATGTCTTCCAAATACAGAGTGCGCACCAAACGCGCATTTAAGAAAAGCGTTGATTTAGAAAAGCGAAGTTTTGATGAAGCCATGATTGTAGAATATAGCCAACGCATTTTCGATCTCTATCAAATGGTTGCCGAGAATTCAGGCTTCAACCTCATCAACCTAAACCCTAATTACCTCCCCGCACTCAAACGTGCCTTCAAAGACGACTTCACACTCGACGGTTATTTCCTCGATGGTCAACTCATCGCCTTCTACACCACCATCGCCAACGGCCACGAAACGGAGGCACACTTCCTCGGTATGCAACCCGAACACAATCGCAACTATCAGGTCTACATGAACATTCTCTACGACATCATTCGAAAGGGAATTGACCGTAAATCCAAGCACATTGTTTTTGCACGAACCGCCACTGAAATCAAAAGTTCAGTAGGAGCGGTGCCGCACGAGATGTACTGCTACATGCGCCATCCGAATAGTTTTGCCAATAAGTTTATGACACCCATTCTAGATTATTTGAAACCGGAAGAAGAAGCTGTTTTGCGGAATCCGTTTAAGGATAAGCCGGAGGCGCATCGGGCGGAGGCTTGATGGAAGTTCAATTAGAATTTCAAATTCAATTTCAATTTTTCTTCTAACGTGTTTGCTCTTTAGATAGGGTAGAAATATAGATAAAACCGACGTGTCCGTTTTGCGAAGCCCTAAAGATCGGTATGAGCTGAGATGTATAGAATTATAATTGTTCCCATCGCTTAGAATCTCTCATCCCATGAATGATAGCCAAGATAAAAACACTTTGCTCGCGAATTACATAAATGATATTGTAGTCGAAACGTTTTATCGTAGCACGACGTTTCTCGCCATATACTTTTTGAAAAAGAAAAGGATTGCTTTCTAAGGTTCCAACGATATCCGAGATTTCAGCTAGTAAGTCAAATCCGAGTCCAGCTTTTTGGTCTTCTAAATAAATGTGGGCATCATCTAAATCGAGTTCTGCTTCTGCTTGGATGATTACAGAATAGGTAGCCATTATTCAGATTTAGGAGTGTACTTATTTAAAACATCTCTAGCAACCTGACCTACTGAGGTGCCATTATTAAGAGCAGCTTCTCTTTTGTCCAATTCTTTTTTCCAAGCATCGGACAAATCCGTAGTATCAGTTGCCAATAATTCGACCATAAAGTGCATCAACTCAGCTTGCTCTTGTTTATTGAGTTTTTGTAATACTTCTTTTAATACTTCAATGCTCATAATTAAGAAATTGGTTAAAGTGTTTTACAATATACTTCTTTAGTTAATCATTCTCAATTACAACAACGGATTTTTACTCTAAACAGTTGTTTTTCAATGAATTTTAATTTGTTTTGCCTATTACGAGAGTAAAATAACTTCAATAGCTAAGAGGTGAAAACCAAGCGCCTTAAAAAATATTCTTTTCAAATTCTTACTCACAAGTCTCCCCAGTCTGAAAAGTAACATCAAAGCCTCCATCACCATCATGTTGAATACCATAACCACACTGCGATTCCAAATCTACACAAGAATAGGGGAAGCCACTTCGTAAACAAACTTCTCCCTCAAACTCAGCAACTTCATTTGAAGAACTTGACAAAGTTACTTTATATCTATAGACGCCATCTTCCGCAAAACTATTACCCAAAACTCTACCGTCCCAACCAAGCGGTGGATCATTTGGAAAAAATTCGTTTTTATCAAAAATGATAGTAGACCCATCAAAGACTTGAAAGGAGTTTACTTTTTCTAGAGATTCTCCACCTTGTACATAAAATATATCGTTGATCCCATCGCCATTTGGAGTAAAGGCATTAGGTAAGTATGCTTTTGCATCTGCAAACTCAGCTTGAAGTGGAGGTATATCGCAACAAGATTCTAAACTGTTACTACCGTCATCATCATTTTTGCAGGACATACTTAA
>CALGLS010000527.1 GCA_937959375.1 uncultured Saprospiraceae bacterium | reverse complement strand
CTAATTAACCCATCCCTTAATCTCCTGCTCCACATGATTCAACACCACCTCTATTCCATATTTTTCCTCCAAATGTTTCTTCATACTATCCGCAGAATAAACAGATCTGTGTTGACCTCCGGTACAACCAAAACTCACCATCAGATGACCAAAATCTCGGCTTAGATAATTTTCCACTGCTTCGTCTACGATGAAGTAAGCGTTGCTCAAAAAATCTTCAATATTGCTATGCGCTTGTAAGAAATCAATGACGGATTGGTCACGACCAGTTATCTTTTTGTAAGGCTCGTAGCGACCAGGATTATTTAAGAAACGACAATCAAAAACAAAACCTCCACCATTACCTGATAAATCTTCAGGAATGCCTCTTTTATAAGAAAAACTACTTACGGTTACTTTTAGTTTTGCATCCTTTTTGGCGACAGCCGAATCAAACTGACCAGACGATTTTACTGCAGCAATTACTCTTTTCAACTCAGGTAATTCGATCGGAAGATTTCCGTTTTCAAAAACCCATTCTATGTTATTCAAAGCAATTGGAATACTGCTTAGAAAATGTGTGTATCGCTCATGAATTCCTCTAAACCCATAAGTTCCCAAGGCTTGCAAACGACGAATCAAAACATAGCCATAAAAGAAAGCTAAAAAGGAGGCTCGATCGATTGAAACAATATTTCCAACTACCTCAAGGTAATGATCTAACAATTCCTTTCGGGTAGTTTCTGGCATTTTTGCACTAGGTTGATAAAGCAAGGATGCTACATCGTATTGCAACGCGCCACGACGTCCCCCTTGATAATCAATAAACCAAGGTTCGTTCATATCACTCACCATGATATTGCGCGACTGAAAATCACGAAACATAAAATGCGAGCAATCCGCTTTTAGCAAATAAGTTGTCAGTGTTTTGAAATCATTTTCTAGTGCTTGCTCATCGAAATTCGTTCCGGTCAAACGTAAGAAAAAGTATTTGAAGTAATTCAGATCCCATGACATTGCCTGATCATCAAAATCAGCACGTGGGTATGATAAGTTGTAGTCGATTCCTTCGCCTCCTTTGGTTTGGAGGATCGCTAGATTGGTCAAAATTTCTTTGTACAATGCTTTGAGATCATCCGTAAAACCTGCCTCCTCTTTTGGCAAAAGTTGATACAAGGTTTGTCCACCTAAATCTTCCTGTAAGTAAATTCCTTCTTCTAAATCTTCTGCATATATTTCCGGTACTGCCAATCCTCTTGCACGAAAGTGTTTACTAAATGAGACAAAAGCTTTGTTCTCTGCCACATCAGTCCCGTAGGTGCCAATCACAGAATCCCCCGTTCCAGTCATTCGAAAATAAGAACGACCAGATGCTGTTCGCTTTAGTGCCAATATCATTTCAGGTGACTCACCTTTCCATGATTCATAAAGTTTGCTTAATTTTTTTTCTATTGCTGACATGAGTGATTATTTAAAGATAGGAGTTCGTCTAGCAGTCTGTATAACTAGCCATGCAGACTAGGTAGGTTCAAATTTCAATTCACATTCACATTCACATTCCTACTCCACCTTCTCATTCATCAAGATCCAAAGCTGATCCTTCAATTCAGTAAGACCAATACCAGCAATCGAAGAAATAAACACGGTAGGTAAATCATCTGGCAGTTCAGATTGAATCATTTCTTTTAATTCATCATCAATCAAATCAGATTTAGTGATGGCTAACAAACGAGATTTGTGCAGCAGTTCAGGATTATACATTTTCAACTCATTGAGTAGAATTTCGTATTCCTTTTTGATGTTTTCTGAGTCGCAAGGAATCATAAAAAGCAGGGTCGCATTTCTTTCGATATGTCGTAAGAAACGATGGCCTAAACCTTTTCCTTCGTGTGCCTTTTCGATAATACCTGGAATGTCGGCCATGACGAAAGATCTTGCGTCACGATATTTTACGATACCAAGATTAGGTACCAATGTTGTGAAAGCGTAGTTGGCAATTTTTGGCTTAGCAGCTGTAATAACTGAAAGGAGCGTTGACTTTCCAGCATTTGGGAAACCAACCAAACCTACATCTGCCAGAACTTTGAGTTCCAGAATTTTCCATTCCTCTTTTCCTGGTTCTCCTGGTTGAGCGAAGCGAGGAGTTTGATTAGTTGCAGATTTGAAATTAGCATTTCCCAGTCCACCTCTACCTCCGTGTACGAGAATTCGGGTTTCCCCATCTTTTGTCATTTCAAAAAGCACCTCGCCTGTTTCAGCATCTTTGGCAACAGTTCCCAATGGTACTTCAACAATTATATCCTCTCCATATGCTCCAGAGGAGTGGCTCTTCCGTCCCGAACCACCATTGCCCGCAATAAGGTGCTTGCGATATTTGAGCGCTAATAGCGTCCAGACATTACGACTCCCTTTTAGAATGACATGACCACCACGCCCTCCATCACCACCATCAGGACCACCAAAGGCATTCCTTTTGTCTCGAAAGAAGTGAGCTGAACCAGCACCACCTGCTCCCGTTCGGCAGCAAATTCTTACATAATCAACAAAATTTTGCTCTGCCATTTTTTATTAAAGTTACGGTAACTATTGAGTGAATTTGTGTTAGCTGGAAGGTGAGGGCCAAAGTCCGAAGTTCTCGTCTAACGTAAATACGATAGTGGGAAACTTCGGTCTCCGGTCTTCGAACTTCCGTCTTCCTAAAGCAATCCGTCAATCGTCTGTGTTAGACGACCATAGATTTCTTCGATTCCACCTACACCTTCGATTTTGAATGCCTTGTCAACTTTATTATAAAAGTCAAAAACTGGTGAGGTTTCATTATTATAAACTTCGATACGATTACGAATAATGCTTTCGTCATTGTCATCTGCTCTACCAGAAGTTTTACCTCTGTTGAGTAAGCGACCCACGATTTCTTCATCGTCTACATCTAATGCGATTAGCGCAGTGATGTCATCTTCTTTTTCTACAAGGAAAGCATCCAGGGCTTCAGCCTGAGCAATCGTTCTTGGAAAACCATCAAAAATATAACCACTCACATCTGGGTTAGCATTTACTTTATTCTTGAGCATTCCTATTGTAACTTCATCTGGCACCAATTCGCCTTTAGCGATGTAGCTTTTAGCAAGTTGTCCCAACTCAGTGTCATTCCCCATTTCATAGCGAAATAGGTCACCAGTGGAAATATGAAGTAAACCATACTTTTCTACTAATTTAGAAGCTTGAGTTCCTTTACCAGAACCAGGAGGGCCAAAAAGAATTAAATTTGTCATTTTGAATGTCTGTTTAAACAACAACAAAAAATCAACGCTGTCATCTACAATTATTTAATTAAAAATTGAGTCTATAGACAAGCGTATTATTTTATGTCGTACTAAATATATACAACCTAAAGCATTGCAACTTGTTCAACTGCAATATCTATAAGTGTGCGAAAATAAGATTTTTAAAGGAATATTACTCACAGAGGTAAACTGAATTCAATTGACGACAGGCCATTTGAATTCAGCTGTTTGCCTATTTTATGATGCAAACATTCCAAAAAGGTCACTAACTAGGTTGTAATAAGGGACAAAAGTACGGATTTACTGTATATTTTTCAATACATTCCGAGCAAAAAGGATTCGGGGCTTCCAATATGAGGACTTATTAATATTTTCTATAATAACACCTCTACTGCTGGTACTGTGAATGACTTCGACTCCCGAGGAAGAGTTACTTACAACCATAGCGACGTGGTTTACTTTCCCTCTTTTTCCAAAAAACACTAGATCTCCTGGCTTTGTTTGCTTGAGGCTAATTCGCTTACCAACTTTTGCTTGATTGTAAGAGCCTCTAGGTAAGTCTATTTCAAATTTGCTAAATACGTAATAAGTTAAACCCGAACAATCAAAGCCCTTGGGAGTAGTACCGCCATAATGATATTTCGTACCTTTAAATTTACCCGCATAGGAAGTCATTGACTTTCTGAGTTTGCTGGTTTTATCAACCGAATGACTAGACGAAGGTGACTTAGTTGTGCGATGACTGGTTCTTGCTGATCGTGGGGCACCACAGGCACTAATTAAGAGTACAAGCCCTGCTAATAATACCAATGATTTTAGTCCTTTTTTTAAATACATGTTTCAGTGTTTGTTAAGAGGGTAAATCTTCAAAAAAACTCTCTAGGATCGATTAAAAACAACAGCCTGTATAATTCCCATTGGCTAGTTTTTCTGCATTTTTGGATGCAAAAGAATTAATGATTACGTTCCTTGAACCCTAAAGGTTAGTTTCATAAGGTTATAAATGTTACATATTTTTTTTATCAACCTCGAGGAACACAAACGGTCTGGCATTTTTTGTCGGACCGTTTTTAATATAGCAGTTGTTTAACGTTTCTCTTTCTGGTTATGAAACAAAAACATTCAACAACTTCATAGAAATACCAGTGCAACAAGAAACGTTGACGTTTAGTAAAATATTATAAATTATTGTTATGAGTATTTGAAAACCCAAAAGATCAAAGTACTACATTATCTCGATCTGCTAAGAAGTTCAGCTTAGAGCGAAATTTATGTAACTCATCATAATCCAACTCTGAAGTAAATACACCTTCTTCACCAGTCAACTCAAAGTAATTTCTACCATTGTAATCTATTACGGTAGAGTCGCCAGAATAAACCAAACCGTTCTCATCCGTTCCTACTCTATTGACCCCAGCTAGATAACATTGATTTTCTATTGCACGAGCTATTAATAAAGACTTCCAATGGAACGCACGAGTTTCTGGCCAATTGGCAACATAGAAAAGCAAATCATAGTCTTCCATATTCCTAGCCCAAGCAGGAAAACGAAGATCATAACAAACCATCGGACAAATCTTCCAACCGTTTAGTTCTACAATCAATTTCTTCTCTCCTGGTGTATAAACTTTATGTTCACCAGCGAGTGTAAAAAGGTGATGTTTATCATAAATCTCATAGCTACTATCAGGGCGCATCCAAATCAAACGATTGTAAAACTTCCCGCCATCTTTAGCTATAAAGCTACCTGTTACTACAGCTTGGTGTTCAGCTGCTTGTTTGGCCAACCATTGCATAGCTTTACCATCCATGGGCTCCGCTATTTGCTCCGCGTTCATGCTAAAACCAGTTGTAAATGTTTCTGGTAAAATGATAAGATCTGTTGGATCAAGTGTTCGAAGTTTCAGATCAAAAGCTTCGAGGTTGGCATCCACATTTTCCCAATGAAGTGCGCTTTGGATAGTTGTGATACGAAGATTATTCATAATCCAAAAATAAACAAAAAAAGAGATGCCAAGCATTATGCCGACATCTCTTTTTTATTTCTAAAGCTCCTTAAAGCTTTATGTATTTCTTTGAAAAGCTATTAGCTAGCAGGTGCATCAGCAGCAGGCGCATCAGCAGCTCCTTCATCTTCAGTAGCAGCCTCAGCACTCTTCATTGCACGTGGTACTTCTACCGTTGCAATTGGAATACCTGAAGCACTCATCATTTCCATTCCTTCTGCCAATTCAATGTCTCTTACTCGAACAGAGTCACTAAGATTAAGCGTTGAAATATCAACTGTAAGTTCTCCAACTAAAGCTTCTGGATTAGTTTTCACCTTAACAGCACGTAGCTTCTGATTCAAACGACCACCAGCAACAACTCCAGGAGATGAACCAGTACAACGTACTGGGATATGTACTTTGATTGTGTTACCAGGAACCAACTTTAAGAAATCCATGTGTAACAACTCATCTGACACTGGGTGAAATTGAAGATCTTTCAAGATACACTTGTGGGTTGTTCCATCAACAGTGATATCTACCTGCTTAAAATCAGGAGAGTAAACGAGTGGTTTTACTTCTTTTGGAGTAATAGAAAAGTGGGTTGTTTCACCACCTCCATAAATAACACAAGGTACTCGGCCCTCTCTACGAGTAGCTTTTGTAGCTTTTTTTCCTGTACCTGTTCTTGCAACTCCTGTTAAGCTTATTGAATCCATGACAATTTGTTTTATTTAATTTTATTGATACCTATTTGGAATTTGCCAAAAAGGCACGCAAAGATAGTCATTTTTATTAAAAATTGCTGCTCTGATTTGAATAAAGTGGCCTAAAAAAGCCAATTCTTGGTGGATTGGAACACAGATTAGGCGAATTAAGTTGATTTATAGCGGTTTTTACAGTTTTACGACTTGGTAAATCGTATAATCTACCCTAGTAAATCCAACTAAAATTCTTTACTAAATCCTACTTCTCCATAAAAAGAGCAGAAATAGAGCGGTGCTCATGTGTATTGCGAATAGCTCGAGCAAATAACTTAGCTGCCGACAAAACATGTATCTTTTCAGAAGTCTTCTTTAAAGGAATGGTATCACAGACATAAAGCATTTCCAAACTCGATTTTTCAATATTCTCATATGCCTTACCAGATAAAACTGGATGGGTACAAAGTGCACGAACGCTCTTGGCACCTTTTTCTAAAAGAAGATCAGCAGCACGACATAAGGTACCAGCTGTATCGATAATATCATCTACCAATATCACATCAGCCCCAGTCACGTCTCCAATCACTGTCATTCCAGCAACCTCGTTAGCGCGCTTTCTATATTTATCACAAATAACCAGATCTCTTGCAAAGAATTTTGCATAAGTACGCGCACGTTTCACACCTCCTACATCGGGAGAAGCAAAGGTCACATTGGATAAGTCCAAATTCTTCAAGAAAGGCATAAAAATCGCCTCGCTTTTTAGGTGATCAACCGGAATATCAAAGAATCCTTGAATCTGCTCAGCATGAAAATCAAGGGTCATGATTCGGTTAGCACCAGCTGCTTCTATTAGGTTAGCAATTACTTTAGCAGAAATAGGAACACGCGGCTTGTCTTTCCTATCCTGACGAGCATAACCAAAATACGGGATCACAGCTGTGATGTAACCCGCAGAAGCTCGCTTTGCCGTATCAATCAACAAGAGCAATTCCAACAAATTATCAGCTGGAGCAAAAGTCGATTGTATAAAAAAAACATAGTTCCCACGTACCGATTCATTCATAATCGGTTGCATCTCCCCATCACTAAATTTCAATAAGGTTTGGTCGCCAAGTGGACGGCCATAATGATCGGCTATACTTTCAGCCAAGTATTTCGATTTTGAGCCACAGAATAGTTTAACATCCATAATATTACAGGGAAGTTTTGAAGTTGATTAAATTTTCAAATAATAGTTTAATAAAGGGGTGTTTTATGGGTCAAAAGTAACAAGAATAACAGGAAAGGCCAGTCCATTAGTCAATTAAATGTCTCGTTAGACGAGATTTACTCTTTATTTGTCGATACTATTCGAAAATACTAGTGTATTATTATAACTTTAAGTCAAACAAGGGTAAGGCCGCACAGTAGTGAGCTACTCTAAAATTTTAGCAAAGCCAGACCTACAAGGTCGATGACAACTCAGAAGGAAAACAAGATATCCGATTTACAAAACCCGATATCCATAAAACCTAGTAGTTCAATATCATTCTAACCTTTGGTCTCATTTTATAAAACAGGAGTTTTTAACTCCTTAGAATACGCAACGCCATGGTAGTATTGTCATTAGGAAATTGGTGGGCTAGCCTTTCACAAATTCAACATATCTTCTGGGCTATCGCCATAGTCTTCAGCTTCTTATTTCTGATACAGTTTCTATTTTCAATGATCGGACTCGACTTTGACGATGTAGATATAGGTGTTCCATCAGATGGTGGTGACACTTCGTTTAGTGGAGACTTTAGTCTAATATCTGTTCGAAGCATCATTGCCTTTTTCACCATGTTTGGTTGGACAGGAGTTTTATTACTAAATTCAGGAAAAGCAATTTGGACCGCAGTTATATTTTCGAGTCTAGCAGGATTCATTGGAATGTTTATAGTAGCCTATTTGATGTACCAACTTTCAAAACTAGAAGAAACCGGCACAACTGATTTAGCAGACGCCATTTTTGAAACGGGAGAAGTATACCTCCCCATCCCTCCTGCTAAAAGTGGCCCAGGTCGAGTTCACCTAAAAATGAAAGGTGCCTTAAAAGAGTTGGACGCAATCACTGAAGGTGATGGTTTACCAACTGGCGCATCTGTAAGAATACTTGAAGTTTTAGATAACAATACATTACTTGTTGAATCAATCGATAAATATCAATTTGAGTAAGAACAAAATTTAATCAACTATAAATAGAGTAACCAACTATAACAAAA
Organism: uncultured Saprospiraceae bacterium; assembly: GCA_937959375.1. Taxonomy (GTDB): domain Bacteria; phylum Bacteroidota; class Bacteroidia; order Chitinophagales; family Saprospiraceae; genus CALGLS01. The sequence continues at coordinate 955 of CALGLS010000527.1, read as the reverse complement.
AATAAACGTCATGTAATATTCAAAAAACTCAACCCAATTCGTCTTTTAGGAAAAACCATTTTTAAATTAAAAACTAGTAATTATGAGCACTGCGCTTCCATTGGTAGGAATTTTATTACTACTCATATTCGCAACCATCGTCTTTTTGATAAGCCGATACAGACGTTGTCCTTCCGATAAAATTTTAGTCATCTACGGTCGAACTGGACAAGGTTCTGCCAAAACACTCGCAGGTGGAGCGGCCTTTGTTTGGCCAGTCATCCAAGCCTATGAATACCTTGATTTGACACCTATTTCTATAGACGTTGATTTGAGAGGTGCTCTGAGTAAGCAAAATATTCGTGTCAACGTTCCTTCAAGATTTACCGTGGGTATCTCTACAGAACAAGGCACTATGGTAAACGCAGCAGAGCGTTTGCTAGGAAAAACAACCGACCAAATTCGAGACATCGCAAAAGATATCATCTTTGGTCAACTACGTTTGGTCGTAGCCACAATGGACATTGAGGAAATCAACTCAGATCGTGATAAATTCTTAACTAACGTTGCATCCAACGTAGGAGCCGAACTTAGAAAAATTGGATTATCTCTGATCAATGTAAACGTTACCGATATTCAAGATGAGTCTGGTTATATCGAAGCACTAGGTAAGGAAGCTGCTGCAAAAGCTATCAACGATGCAAAGATGAGCGTAGCAGAAAAGAACAGAGATGGATCGATTGGTGAAGCAAATGCAAATAGAGATAAGCGTATTGAAGTATCCTCTGCAGATGCCTCTGCAAAAATTGGTGAAGCCGAAGCAGAAGCAAAATCTATTGAAGGTGAAAACGAAGCTTTGATTCTTGTCGCAAAATCAAATGCAGAACGTCAAGTAAAAGAAGCAGAAGCATTGCGTTTGGCAACTGCTGCTGAAAAAATACAAGCTGCAAAAGCATTAGAGGAGTCGTACCTAGCA